>NZ_JANSHV010000021.1:0-67088 GCF_047461775.1 Synechococcus sp. R6-5 | reverse complement strand
AATAAAAACCACGACTGCTATCAGCCCTACAGAACAAAAAACACCTCGGATACCTCCGAGGTGCAGGCCAGGAAAGAGCTTGAGCTAGCCAAGGATTTCGGCGGCTTGAATGAGCTCCACCTGCTTTTTCTTGAGCACCAATAAGAGCTGGGCAATCGTAACGGCTGCCAGGAAAGCCACCAGCCATTTCACCCGCTCCGGGCTTTGCAGCACCAGATCCCGCTCCACCTGGCCAAAGCCGCCCACATTGGGATTGTTGGTGACGGGATCCCCTTCTTTGACGCTGTCTCCAACAGCAACCACCAGTTCCGGCCCAGGCGGCACCACCAGGTTTTGGATCCCGCTTTCGGTCTCGAAGCTGAGAACTCTCGTGCCCGGCAGCTCGTATTCCGGGGGCACCAGGCTGGCCAATTCAGCCGGTAGATCGCTGATATCGGAGTTGAGGGTGGCGATGTTGACTAGACGCCCGGTGGCCGGAGCGCGGAAAACGTTGTTGTTGCTGAGGCTGCCGTCGGGGTTGAGCTGACCGCGACCCCGGTTGGCCCCAATGTAAACGCGATACTTCATGAAGGCCACCGAGGGATCCTCTTTCGGGTCAGGGGCCACCACTGGAAAGACGATTTCTTGATGCTGCTCGCCCGGCAAAGGCCCGACCAGGAGGATGTTGGGCTTCGCGTCGCTGTAGGGGGTGATGTAGGTCTCGGCAGTTTCTTGCCGTTGTTCCTCGGTCATCTCGGCTTCGGTGGCTAAACGGAAGCCCTCCGGCAAGACCACCACCGCGCCCACATTCAACCCACCCTTGCTGCCGTCTGCCAGCACCTGCTGCTTGCTCAGGTCATAAGGGATCCCAACTTTGATGGTGAACACCTGGCCGGGGGTGACGGCCTGGGGCACCTCGGCGCGAGTGGGCATGGCGTTCAGGTGGCAGTTGGCACAGACAATTTTTCCAGTCGCCTCGCGGGGGTTGTCGTAGGCCATCTGGGCATAGTAGGGGTAGGCTGCCGCCGGACGTGCCCCCATCCCCAGCAACAGCAGCAGCCCACAGAAGGCCAAGCAGATTCGCTTCATAACTCTCAGCTCAGAATGAATTTCCATCACAGGTTTAGGACACAGTCTTGGAACAGCCATCTCGACAATTTGCCCCAAATCGTTCGGCAAAAGCCGGCACAGCCAGCGGGATCCCTTGCCCTTTAGGTTTCCCGGAAATCGGGGCCTTGCCAAGGGCTGAAGCGGACGTTGTCGCCATCCACAGTGGCGCTCACCAGCTCCAGCGAGCGGGGAGCCGGTCCCCGGATCACCTTGCCATTGGCCGCATACTGGGATCCGTGGCAAGGGCACTTAAACAAGTTTTCCCCCACATTCCAGGGCACCACGCAACCGAGGTGGGTGCAAACCGCGTTGAGGCCGTAGTTGGCCACCGCCCCATTGTCGATCACGATGTAGGTGGGATCCCCCTTCAAACCTTGGGCCAGCACCCGATCCGTAGCGGCATGGGTGGCCAACAGCTCACTGACACTGATGGGCTTGCCGAGAGCGTCCTGAGCTATGAGGCCCTCACCCCCTCCACCGGAAGAGGGCGGGATAAAGTACTTCACCACCGGGTAGAGGGCGCCCACCACTACGACTCCCACAGAGCCACTGAGCAGGGCATTGAGAAGAACCCGCCGGCTCATGGGGGGCGCTTCAAAGTTGCTAACCGCTTCCGTCATAATGGCAAATGCAAACCTGAGAAGTTTTAACGTTCGTTGACAAGCGACATCATCCTAACCGACCCCTCTGGCCAATATCGTTAAGAAATGCAACGCTGGAAGAGGCCGTGGCCTTCCTTCCCAAGGTGAGCGGCCCACCCAGCGCGATTGGAGCCAGATCCAAGCCAGCCTCAGACAAGTCTGATGAAGGGATCCGACTTTCAAGCTTTGTTGCGCGAGAAGTGGGGCTATTCCTACGACGTGCAGCTGCGGCGTATCCAGCAGAAGGTGGTGTTGCTGGTGATGTGGCGCTATCTGGAGCAGCCCTCCTTCCCCTTGAGCGAGGCCGAGTATTTGGCCCACTTGGAGAACGTGCTGGCCCATTTGCAGGCTTGGGGGGTGTGGGAAGCGGTGCGTCGGGAAATCGAAGCCACCCGTCAGAGACCCCGTATGGGCAAAGCGGTGGCCATTCCTCTGGATTTGCAGAAGGTGGGGGAGCGAGTCTCCGAGTGGTTGTTGTGAGTTCTCCTGGGGAGAAAGAAGTCCAAGCAAACCTAAGCGCTGGATTCGCCGGCTGGCCAAGAAACTCGAATGGGTCTCAGCTCAAACGGCAGACCGGGAGTTTGCCCAACGGCCATGACCTCTCTAGAGGGGACGCGGCTTGCGCACTTGTTCGGTTTCCGGGTACTCCTGCTGAGCTTCGGATTCCAAAAGTTGGCGGAATGCCGGCTCGTCCAGACGGTAGTCCCGCTGCTCGATCAAATCCCGGTCGGTTGAGTAAATGGTGTCCGACTCTTGCACAACTTCTTGACGGCGGAAGCGGCGGGCAAAGTTGAGTTTGCGCAGCAGCGCCTCTGTGGGATGCTGCAGATGCTCTCGCCAAAGCTGCCGGACACGATTGCGACGCTCCACTCCCTGGTTGCGGATTTGCAAGGTCAACCACCGAACGGCGGGCACCGCCAAAAAGAGGCTGCCGTAGAGAAACAGAAACCCAATCAACGGGTAGATGAAGGCTAAAAAAGCATTGCTGCCGGCTGCCGCTGCCACCTCTTCCCGTGCCCCATAGAGAATGGCGGCCAGAAAGAAATTGAGAACTCCCAAACCCCCTGCCAGGGCCAGTTGACCAGGCGTGGCCCGGCTGAACACCCAAGGTTTCTCCTGCAACACTTCGGGGATCCTCTTGGGCTCACGCTCTGAGGCGGCCACCTGCAGTTCCGGAAAGCGGTAGACAATGTCCCCGTCCTCGCTGACCTCCGGCTGACCGTCGAA
The DNA here is from genome assembly GCF_047461775.1 of Synechococcus sp. R6-5. Lineage (NCBI taxonomy): Bacteria > Bacillati > Cyanobacteriota > Cyanophyceae > Synechococcales > Synechococcaceae > Synechococcus > Synechococcus sp. R6-5. Next base: position 64,131 of record NZ_JANSHV010000021.1, on the reverse strand, counting down.
CTTGAGCAAAATGGGCAGCATGTAATCTTCGTATTCCAAGGCCGGGGATCCCGGCTCCACATCCAGGTAGGGCAACACCTGTTCCGCTGCGATCACCCCCCCATTGGCACGAATCAGTTGGCCAATGAGGGCATAGCGCTCCTCCTCCAGGTTGGCATTGGGATCCCCGTCCCCAAAGAGGAAGCTGTACACCGCTTCCAGGAAGTTCAGCTCGGATTTTTGCGGCTGGCGGGGGCGCGTCCGACCGGAGTAGCTGCCATAGTAGGGATAGGGATCCCAGAAGGGGTTGCCGATCCAAAGATTGGGGAAGTAGTAAAACCCTATCCCCCGCGACCGGCTGCGATTGTCCTGCTCGCGGCTACTGGCCATCTGCAAGGCAATCAACGCCAGGACGATCAAGACAATTGACACCACCAGCAGAATGCCAAAGGAGATGCGCAACCCATAGAGGAAGCCCCCCCACAACCGGCGCCGCAGGGCTGCTAGCCGATCCTGCTGCTCCTTGCGCTTGAGAATGCTGCGAAAATCCGGTGGAAAAACGTAGGTAATCTCCCCCTGCCGGGAAACCTGGAGATGCCCCTCCGCCTTTTGGGCCAAATTCAGTAGCTCTTGTTTGGCCTCGTGTAAAGCTAAGCCCGTGCTGGATGCAATATCTCCCAGCGTGACCCGCAGGCCCAACTGTTCCACTGCATCCATCACCAATGTTTGGGTAGCCACTCTTAACCTCCGCTTTCTGCCCCAATTGCCGAGGAGCCTGTCGGGATCCCTAGGACGCAGATCCGCTCCCCTGAGCTAGACCTAGCGTCTCCTCTATTCCCAGTATCTCCCCTTAACCCCGCAGCGACGAGAATCGTTGTAGATCTCACTTCCAGAACGGTTGTACCCCCCTCTAGGGCAGCCAAGCCATCACGGCCAGCAGGGTCGAGAGGATCCCGATCAACACCCAGATGAGGGGCTTAGTGTCCAGCGGGGGATCCGCTGCCCGGCGGCTGAGGGGATCCCCAGATCTTGGGGAAGGGCCTTTGCGTTGGGAGCGCCCATAGGCCAAGCGGTACTCTGGGGGATCAGTTTCCTCCAGCCGGCTGAGATCGGGAATTTCGCTCAACCACTCCGCTGGACGCCGCAGACGAGGGGCTTGCCAGATACCCAAGACATAGCGAGCCTGCTGGGCAACTTCTGGATCTGGGTTGCGCAGCAAGGTTTGGGCCAACAGGATGGCCTCCTGCGTTTCGCCAAGGGCTTCTTGGGCCAGGGCCTGCCAGAGCCGTAGCTTACCCGACTGCGGATAGCGGCTTTGGGCCTGCTTAACCTCCTCTAGCGCCTGCCGGTATTGTCCTCGCTCGAACCTCAACTGGATCAGAGCCAAGTGCTGAGACAATCTCAGGTCTTTGGGAAGCGTCATGCTCAGGATCCGCAGGCTAGGTCAGCTTCTGTTCTACCCCAAACCCCACCAGCAACAGCTCCTGCAAAGGCTGACCCTGAGGGGGACGTTGGTAGGTAAGGATCTGCCGCAGGCGCAGGCGCGGATTCAGTAGAGTGATGGTATCTACAGCAACCACACGAGTGTAGGTGGTGGTCATCACCAGTTGCAGGGATCCGGGATCAAACCGGAAAGCCGCCACCATCGGGCGATCTTCCTCGTAGGCCCGATCCCGCAGGTAGTCTCCCTGCAGCCCCAGGGGGGTTTCCTGCCGAGGGACGAACAGCATGTTCAGCTCTTGCCCGGCCTCCTCCCCCGTTTCGGAAACGGTCTCAAAAGCCAAGTGAAAGCCCAAAAAACCATCCACGTTGTGGTTGGGGTAGTTGTTGTCGGTGAGCACCTTGTGCTTGAGCTCAGGGGTGAGGGTGCGAATGGTGAACTCGGTGCGGGAGCGCTCCACCTCGCCACGGTCTAGGTAATGGTAGGTGCGCTCTGTGCGCCAAGCCCCAATGCAGCAGTTGAAAAAGTGGTGAAATTGCTGGATAGCGTTCATGCGGGCGGGAGCGGACAGAGTCAGAGATCAGCGCTGGACGGGAAACCCTGCTTTCGATCCTAAAACGAATCGAAAACAACCAGGAATCCAAATCCTGAATGCCAACGATTGAGTTCTACCGTGGGATCCCCTTCCTCACGGGCTTTTGGCCACCCGGATCCCTTGGGTCTGCCCCAACAACTCCAAGGCTCGCTGCAGCTGGATGTCCTCCGGCCCGGCCAAGGTTTCTGCCGTCAGAGGAATGGATCCCTCCGCCACCACCACATCGGGCTGGATCCCCTGGCGATGGATGTCGTGGCCGCTGGGGGTAAGGTACTTGGCCGTGGTCACCGCCAGCCCCGAGCCATCCGCCAGCTCCAGCAGGGATTGAATCAGACCCTTGCCAAAGGTGCGCGTTCCTACCAGTTGGGCTCGCCCACTATCCTGAAGTGCCCCGGCCAACACTTCACTGGCACTGGCGCTGCCCTGATTTACCAAGACCACCAGCGGTGCCTCTGTGAGCACCTCGCCGGTGGCGGGAATGCTGTCTTGAATGCCGTGGCGATCCGTCACCAGCACAATGTCACCCTTGGGGATCCAGAAGCGGGCGATCTCAATGGCCGCCTGCAAGAGTCCCCCCGGATTGTTGCGCAAATCGAGAATGTAGCCCCGCACCCCTTGAGCTTCTGCGGCCCGAATGGCTTGGCGGACTTGAGCGGCAGCATTGCCGTTGAACTGGCTGAGGCGAATGTAGGCCACCGATCCCTGAGGCAGCTCAAAAAAACGGGTGCGCACGGGGTTGATGGTGATCGATTGGCGTACCAGCTCCACCTCCCAAATGCGATCCTGCCGCTTCAGCTTCAAGGTAACCGGCGTGCCACTGCGCCCCCGCATCCGCTCGGCCACTTCGTCCAGACTCAACCCCGCCACCGGCACCCGATCCACCGCCAAAATCTCATCCTGGGGTTGGATCCCGGCCTGCTCGGCAGGAGTGCCTTCCATGGGGGCAATCACCCGCACCGCCCCCTGCTCATCGATGGCAATCTGCAAGCCGACACCGCTCAGCTCGCCGGCTGTGGAGGTCTGCAGGCTGAGGTAGTGCTCTTTATCCAGAAAGCGAGTAAAGGGATCCCCCAGAGTGGCCAACATCTCCTCAATGGCCTGATAGGTCTGCTTGCGCTCCTTTAAGGGCCGGGAGAGAAACCGTTGCCGCACCTGCCACCAGTTTTGCCCGTTAAACCCCGGATCCACATAGGCCCGATCCACATAGGCCCAAGCCTGCGCCAGCAGTTGCTGCTCTTCTCCCCAACGGCTGGCCTGCACCGGACAGGCGCCAATGCCCAAACTCGCCCAGAGCAAACACCCAAGCAAGACAAGGCGGATCCCCCACCCTCTCCAGCGGATCCCTGTGTATCTCGGCTTCTGCACAACCATCGATCCCAAAAAACATTAAGAAACATGAACAAAACGCAATATCGAAAACTTGCCTGGCCTCCTGGGATCGAGATCTTCGTCCCCAAGCTGAGCCCGACGCCAGGATGGTGTTAAAAGATTGTGTTACATTGCTGAGGAGAGTGGGCTTGCCCCGCCCTCGAGAGCCAACTTCAAAAAATGCAGACATTATGAGCAAAGTTTACGACTGGTTGGACGAGCGGCTGGAGATTACGCCTTTCGTCGACGACGCAACGGGAAAATTCATTCCGCCTCACGTTAACATCTTCTACTGCCTCGGCGGGGTGACGCTGGTGTGCTTCTTAATTCAGTTTGCCACCGGCTTCGCCATGACGTTTTACTATCGTCCGACGGTGGCCGAGGCTTTTGAGTCGGTGAACTACATCATGACCCAGGTGAACTTCGGCTGGCTGCTGCGCTCCATCCACCGTTGGAGTGCCTCCATGATGGTGCTGATGATGATCCTACACACCTTCCGGGTTTACCTGACGGGGGGATTCAAGAAGCCCCGCGAGCTGACCTGGGTAACCGGTGTAATCTTGGCGGTGCTGACCGTCTCCTTTGGCGTTACCGGCTACTCCCTGCCCTGGGATCAGGTGGGCTACTGGGCAGTCAAGATCGTCTCAGGTGTGCCCAGTGCCATTCCGGTGGTGGGCGACTTGTTGGTGCAACTGATCCGGGGTGGCGAAGCGGTTGGTCAAGCTACCCTGACTCGCTTCTACAGCTTGCACACTTTCGTGCTACCCTGGCTGACCGCGGTCTTTATGACCATGCACTTTTTGATGATCCGCCGCCAAGGCATTTCTGGGCCTTTGTGAGCAAGGTTTGACTCCCAGACGCCTTTGACTTTCCTGGTAACTGGGATCTTTACCTGCCACTTTTTCAGAACTTTTGTCCCTAGATAAGGAGAACTCCCATGGCCGTCTCAAAACAGGTGATAGCAACCGAGGCCATTACCCGCAAGGTTGATCTAGACAACCCCAAAGTTGTAGCCAAGCTGAAGAAAAACATGGGCCACATGACCTATGGTGAGCCCGCTTGGCCCAACGATTTGCTCTTTATGTTTCCGGTGGTGATCCTGGGCACTATTGGAGTGATCGTTGGCCTGTCAGTCATGGATCCGGCAGGTGTAGGGGAGCCGGCGGATCCCTTTGCTACGCCTCTGGAAATTCTGCCGGAATGGTATCTCTACCCCGCCTTCCACATCCTGCGGATTGCTCCCAACAAGCTGTTGGGAATTGCTCTGATGTCTGCCATTCCTGTGGGTCTCTTGTTTGTGCCCTTCATCGAAAACGTCAACAAGTTCCAAAACCCCTTGCGCCGCCCAGTGGCGACAACGGTGTTCCTGATTGGCACCTTGGTCACCCTCTACCTGGGCATAGGTGCCACCTTGCCCTTGGATAAGTGGGTCACCTTGGGCTTGTTCTAAAAGAACATCTGGGACTCCCGCTTGATGGGTTGATCGTCATCATCACCATCAGAATCACCATCAGAGTGCAGCAGGTCGGTGGCCGGGCTGCACTTTCTCTTTTGGAGAGCTTTTTAGAGGAGTTGTCTGCAAACCTGTGTGCCAAGGGATGGGCAAGTCCGCCGAAATGGTAGTATCTCTACGCCCTCATCTTCAGCTTGACCGCTCATGAGCACTTCTTCTTCAACTGCTCGAACCTATCGGATCACAGCCCTTGCCGGAGATGGGATCGGCCCCGAAATCATGCGGGTGGGACGAGCCGTTTTGGATGCAGTTGCCCGGCAGATGGGATTTGCTCTCCAGTGGCAAGAGGGCCTAATCGGCGGGGCTGCCTACGACCAGACTGGGGATCCCTTGCCGGCAGAAACCCTGAAAATGGCTCAAGAGAGCGATGCCGTTTATCTGGCTGCTGTCGGCGACTTCAAGTATGACGCTCTGCCTCCTGAGAAACGCCCGGAGCGGGCCTTGTTGGGCTTGAGGGCGGGGCTGGGGCTGTTTGCCAACTTGCGCCCGGTAAAAGTCTTCCCTCAACTGGTGGGGGCTTCCTCCCTGAAGCCAGAGGTGATCTCGGGGATCGACCTGGTGGTAGTGCGGGAGCTGACGGGGGGCATCTACTTCGGCCAGCCCAAGGGAATCTTCACGGATGCCCAGGGATCCCGGCGCGGCGTGAACACCATGGTCTATAGCGAAGCTGAGGTGGATCGGATTGCCCGAGTTGCCTTTGAGCTGGCCCGCAAACGCCGGCGCAAGCTCTGCTCGGTGGACAAAGCCAACGTTCTCGAGGTGTCGCAACTGTGGCGGGAGCGGGTCAATGTCATTGCGGCTGAGTACCCGGAGGTGGAACTTTCCCACCTGTACATCGACAATGCCGCCATGCAGTTGGTGCGCTGGCCCAAGCAGTTCGACGTCATCCTCACGGGCAATCTCTTCGGCGATATCCTCTCCGATGAAGCGGCCATGCTGACCGGCTCTATTGGTATGCTGCCCTCTGCCTCTCTGGGATCCTCTGGCCCCGGCCTATACGAGCCGGTACATGGGTCGGCTCCCGACATTGCCGGACAAGACAAAGCCAACCCCATTGCCCAGGTGCTCTCCGGCGCCCTGATGCTGCGTTACTCCTTGGATCAGCCACAAGCTGCCGACCGCATCGAACAGGCGGTAGAAGCCGTTTTGGCGCAAGGGTACCGCACCCCAGACCTCTACTCTGAGGGAATGACTTTAGTGGGTTGCCAGGAAATGGGAGAAAAGTTGGTGGCAGCCCTGTCCCAGCAGCAGGCGCAATAGCCTTTTTCGGGGCCACAGGCTACAGCCAAGGCAGACGTGCGGCGATTTCCAAGCAATTTCCAATTGTGGGGATCCTTGGAGCTACGCCCAACCGGCTTCAGGGAGAAGGTCGACCTCCTCGGTGGTTTTAATGGCCTCTTCCGGTCGAGGTGTGGCTTCTTGGCAGCGCTCCATGGCTTGAAGAAGCAGGGCTTCCCCTTCCTGCACCGTCTCAATGCGACAGAGGAGAGCACGGAATTGAGAGGCTCCGGCAAAGTCTTTGATGTACCAAGTCATGTGCTTGCGGGCCTGACGGATGCCACGTTCTCCCTTGTACTCCCAGAGACCGCGCAGATGCTCTAAGGCCATTTGAATCCGCTCCAGGGGAGTGGGGGCCGGTCTTTCTTGACCGGTTTTCAGGAAGTGATCGATTTCCCCCACCAGAAAGGGATAGCCCATGGTGCCGCGGGAGCACATCACCCCATCGGCTCCGGTTTCCTCCAAACACTTCACCGCTGCGGCTGTCGAGAAAATATCCCCATTGGCGATGACGGGAATGCGCAGGTGCTGTTTGACGCGGCGGATCCAGTCCCAGCGGGCTTTGCCGTTGAAGCCTTGGGCGCGTGTTCGGGCATGCAGGGTGAGCAGTTGCGCCCCTGCCTCCTGCAGACGGTGGGCAAAATCCAAAATGTTGATCTCCTGATCTGACCAGCCCAGGCGCGTTTTCACGGTTACGGGCACCTCCACTGCGTTGGCCACCGCCTCCACAATTCGCGCTGCCGTGTCGGGATCGCGAAGCAGAGAAGAGCCGCCGCCGTTTTTGGTAATCTTGTTCACCGGGCAGCCCATGTTGATGTCCACCAAGGTCGCCCCTTCGTCCACCGCCATGCGGGCTGCTTCCGCCAGAAAGTCAGGCCGACAATCAAACAGTTGGATGCCAATGGGCTGCTCTCCCTCGCCGACCTCCATGATGCGGGGCAACTGGCGGGCATAGTGCAAGCCGGTCGCACTGACCATTTCCGTGTAGACCAAGCTGTGGGGGGCAAAACGGCGCACCAGCCCTCGAAAGACTTGGTCGGTTACCCCTGACAGCGGCGCCTGAAAAACGCGGCTCAAAACTTTTACCCCGCCGATATTGAGGGGCTGGGACAAGCGGGCTTGGAGTTCCGGCGAAAGCTGCAGGCCCATCGGGATCCGGAGAAAGCTATCCCTCTTTGTTGACAAAGTAAAGAAGACCCATGATGCGCGCTCGTTTGATCGCGGCGGTGAGCTCCCGCTGCTGTTTGGCGGTCAGGCCGGTGATGCGGCGGGGCAAGATCTTGCCACGCTCGGTCACAAATTTCTTGAGCAGCTCCACATCGGTGTACCTAATGGGCTCTCCCGGCTTGATGGGAGACAGGCGGCGGCGAGCGTAAACCATAGAGTAGGAGAACGGCGAAACGGCTTGAACTACTTAATCTCTTTGTGGACGGTGTGGCGGTTGCAGTGAGGGCAGAATTTCTTCAGCTCCAAGCGGGCTGTTGTGTTGCGGCGGTTTTTGGTGGTGGTGTAGCGGTTCACACCTGGAGAGCGCTTGTTGACGTTGGTGCGGCACTCGGTGCACTCCAGGGTGATGATGATGCGGGCACCCTTTGCTTTGGCCATGACGGATCCCAAGACGAAGGTAAACGGCAATGAGGAAACTGCAATCCCAGATCCTGAGGCTGGAGATGGGGGTTTACCTCGATAAGCGCGATCACCAATTATCCAACTTTTCCTTGACGGAATCAACCCAAGTTTTCACGTGCTTGCCCGTTTGTTGCCGTAGGCTACGGGCGTTGCGATCCACATCTTTGCTCAGGCGCTGCAACTGCTTGGACAGATCCCGCACGGCATCATTGCGCTGGGCTTGGCGCAGCAGGTCGCGAGCAGCCGATTTGACGTCGTCAGCAGCGTCCCCCTCTAGGATGTCCTGCAAAAACCGCAAGACTTTTTCATCCAGGTGGTAGCCCCGCTCCGCTTCCACCACTAGGGTACGTCCGGCGCGGTCGTGAATGGTTTGGCGTTTTTCCTTGTCGAAGACGGCAAACAGCCCATCCGCAGCCAGAGGCACCAGCAGGGCCTCTGTAAGCACAAAGAGGGAGAGCACTCCCTCTCGAGCCAGAGAGCGAACCAGGTGCGGCGAGGCTTCGGTTTCGGGATCCAGGGTTTTGATGTTCAGCAGCCATTTGCCGAGGCTTTGGCCCTCAGGACGGGATTGGAAATAGCCGCGGTTCACCAGCCAGGTGGCGAAGAAGGCGAGATAGCCGGTCATGTCCACGGCGCCTGCATTGGCCCCTACCAGAGCAGCCAAGCCTTGGGCTAGGTAGGAGATCCCCAGCCCCAGCCCAAAGTCGAGGGCAAAAGCCCCAATTCGTTTGCTCCAGGGAGCCAATTTTGGCAGGGGTTCTCCCTCAGTAGCCGTTTGCGGGGCTGGCCGCTCGGCTTGAACCGGGGGCAGAGAAGTGGCAGGGGGCAAAGCGCTGAAGGTTCGCCACTCGCCAGCACTTTGATCCAGTTGTTCGGTTTTGGGCCGCTCTGGAAATTGGGGGCGTTCGGGGTAGGGTCTGGGATCCGTCATTGCCGGTTGAGACAGTCAGTTCTACCATTCTAGCGAGGCAAGCCCACACCCACCGGCAGAGGGGACGGGCTGCGACGGGGGATCTCGTAGGTCAGCCGATCGCGGGCCAGCAGGGTATTGGGAAAAATGGCCTGAGCTTCTGCCAGCAGGTCTTCCAAGGTAATGGGGGCCTCTGGGGTGTAGCGGGGGCTGAAGTGGGTGAGGATCAAAGCTTGGGCCTTGGCTTCGGCGGCCACTTGGGCGGCCATGGCGGCGGTGGAATGCTTAGAGCGGCGGGCCAGCTCCAAGTCAGCCTGGGCGTAAGTGGCCTCGTGGATCACCAAGTCGGCAGCCCGGGAGAGATCGACGGCGTTGCGGCAGAAAATCGTGTCGGTGCAGTAGGAAAATTTGCGGCCCGGAATGGGATCCCCGACATAATCCCGTCCGTGAAAGCAGCGGCCCTGCCAGATGATGGATTGGCCGGCCTTGAGCTGCCCATACAGAGGGCCAAAGGGGATCCCATCGGCTTGGGCTTTGGCCACATTAAAGCTGCCTGGCCGATCCTGTTCCACCACGCGGTAGCCGAAGGCGGGCACCCGGTGATCCAAGGGCGCGCAGAAGACGGAGTATTCCGGCTCTTGCAGGATGAGACCGGTTTCGACGGTGTGAACGCGGAAGCCGTAGGGGATGCGCGTCTCGCTGTAGCGCAACACGGCCTTCAGGTACTCTTCCAGGCCCGGCGGGCCGTAGATATCGATGTGCTCAGGGGTGCTGCCCAGGCCGCAGGAGGCCAACAGCCCTGGCAGGCCGTAGATGTGATCCCCGTGCATGTGGGTGATGAAAATGCGGCGCAACTGGCTGGGGCGCAGCTCGTCTAGGCGCAGCAACTGGTGCTGGGTGCCCTCGCCGCAATCGAACAGCCACCATTCTGACCGCTGCGGAAACTGCACCGCCACCCCAGAGACATTGCGCTGGCGGGTGGGCATGCCGGAGCTGGTGCCCAAAAAGGTGATCCGAATGGCATTGGGATCTGTCACAGGGGCAAGACCTCAAGGATTGGGATCCCTAGCTTACCAACTGCTCCCGCTGGCCGAGAAAAAACCCTTGATAGGATGGGGAGTAGAACGTACCGTTGAGCCTTCTCGTCATGATCACCCTGACCGATAGCGCCATCCAAGAGTTGAAGCGCCTGCGCAGCAAGTACGAAAAAGAGGGATCCCAGCCCATCCTGCGTCTGGGGGTCAAGCCGAGCGGCTGCTCTGGCCTCTCTTATGTGATGAACTTCGAGTCTCAGGCCAACCCTGACGATCATACCTTCGACTTTGGGGATATCCAGGTGGCAGTGGATCCCTTGAGCATGACCTTGATCAGCGGCACCACCGTCGACTTTTCCGAGGATCTGCTGGGCGGTGGCTTCCGCTTCAAGAACCCCAACGCAGTCGCCAGTTGTGGGTGTGGCACCTCCTTTGCCACTGCTGAGACTGCTGCTGTCGTTGGTCACTAAAGTCTCAATCGCTGCCTCCCACCCGCCTTTGGGCGTCAACGGTTGGAGGGCTCTAGGCTGGGCAGCCAAAGGACAAACCAAGTCCATCCCTTCTGGCTGGTGACCCGGACTTGGCCCTGCAGATACTCCACCCAATGCTTCACCAAGGCCAGTCCAAGGCCGCTGCCCGGCTGCGCCCAGGGATCCTCAGAGGGCACACGGTAAAAGCGTTCGAAAAGGTGGGGCAGGTGTTCAGGCTCGATTTGGGCGGTGTTGCCAATCCTTAGCTCAACCCCACCGGGAAAGGCTTGCACCTCCAAGCGGAGGGTTCCGCCCGGCTGGGTAAACTTGCAGGCATTTTCCAGCAGTTCCTTCAGGATCAGGGTTAGCTGCTGCGGGTAGCTGTAGAGCACTGCCGGGAATGAGGTCGGCTCTGCCATCTCCAGCTTCAGTTGCCGGGCTTGAGCCCGTTCTCGCACCCCGTCGAGCAGGCTTGTGCAAAGGCTGTGGAGATCGATGGCAGCAGCCGCAGAGCTCAACTCCTTGGCTTCTAGGCTCTGCAGATCCAGCAATCTGTTGATTAGCTCGATTTCAGCTTGACATTCTTCTAGGGCAATGCGGTGGTATTGGCGCTGCTTCTCGTCTAGAGGGGAGCGGCCCAACAGTTCCAGGGCCAGCTTGATCTTGGTGAGGGGGGTGCGCAGCTCGTGGGAAACGCTGGCCAGAAAGCTATCCTTGAGGCGGTTGAGCTGCTGCAGATCCTGCACCTGGCAGGCCAACTGGGCAGTGCGTTCTTGCACCTTGGCTTCTAGGGCTTGGTTGAGTTCCCGCAGGTGGCGTTGGGCTTGGCTGGCCTGGATCAGGCGACGGATACGCCGCTTCAAAACCGACCAGCGAATGGGTTTGGAAATGTAATCGCTGGCCCCGGCAGCAAAGGCTTCATCCACGCAGGACTCATCTTCCAGCGCCGTGACGATGAGAATGGGCAGATCCGAGTTTTGAGCATGGAGGCGGCGACAGCACTCAAACCCATCCACATCCGGCATGACCGCATCCAGCAAGACCATATCCACTGGGTGTTGAGCGGCTAGCTGCAGACAGACTTCGCCGCTGCTGGCTTCCAGGACTTGGTAGCCTTCTCGCTCAAGGGCGTAGCGAACCAAGAGTCGCTGGCTGGGCTCATCGTCCGCGATCAACAACAACGGTTTCTTTTCAGGCGAGGGGGATCCCGCCTGGGCCTCAGGAACCGCCGGCGAGCTGGCCGGAGGGTGGGGATTGGGCCTCAGCATAGGCATTGAGAGGAGAGGGAGAAAGGCTCTGCACTCAGGAGGAGAGACTGAGGGTAACTTGCCGATATGCCACCTCCAGCTTCTGCACGGCTTGCTCTATAGTATCCCATTTTACAGAACTGGCTGGCTCGGCATGAACCAGCTTTTCCAACTGCTGACACAGCTCGGCCAGACGTTTGGCGCCCAGGGTGCTGCTGCTGCCCTTGAGGCGGTGGGCCAACCGAGCAATGGCTTGGGGATCCCGCTGCTCTAGGGCCTGCCGCAGGGATCCCAATAGAGCTTCGCTGTCCTGCCGGTAGGTTTGGATCATCTCCTGCCAGGCTTCTGGAGAGCTGAAGACTGCCCGCATCTGGGCGAGGATAACGGGGTCGAGGGGCGGATCCTCTTCTTGGCTGGCCGGGATGGGAAGGGGAAGGGATCCCTGAAGAACCCGGACTAGGGCGGCTGGCTCCAAGGGTTTGGTTAGATAGCCATCCACCCCGGCAGCTTCGGCGGCAGCACGGCCTTCCGAAAACACATTGGCCGTGAGGACAACAATGCGAGGCTGGCGCTCAGGAGGCAGCTCAGCACGGATGCGACGGGTGGCCGCAAGACCATCCAGCTCCGGCATTTGCATATCCATCAACACCAGATCGTAGGGTCGCAGGCGCAGAGCTTGGACGGCTTCCAGACCGTTGCCGACTACGTCGGGCCGGTAGCCCAACCGCTCCAGCATGAGGCGAATCACCTTCTGGTTAACCGGGTTATCCTCTGCCACCAGGATCTGCAGTGGGTAGCGGCTGGCCAGGGTCGCGTCCCAAATGGAGGGAGGAGCGGCGGGAGAGGAAGATAAGGAGGAAGGAGCTTTTTCTCCCACAAGCCCCAGCAGCAGCTTCCGCAGTTGGGAGGCTTTGACCGGCTTGGCCAAAGTGGGGAGAGGGTCTGCTGTGGAGATGAAGTTGCGCCCCGTCAGCACTAGCGGTAACAGGCGGGGTTGCGCTGTCTGCAGGTCAGCCGCCAGGGTCAAGCCATCCCGGTCTGGCAGGGTGGCATCCAGAAGGGCCAGGTCAAAAGGACGAGTTCTAACTGCAGCCTGGGCTTCTGCCGCCAAGGCACAACAGGTTACCTCCATGCCCCAAGCGCTCAGCAGTCGGGATAGCAACTGCCGTTGACTGGCGTTGTCTTCCACCAGCAAAACCCGCTTGCCGGCCAAGCACGGATCCGGTGCGGCGGTTGGCAACAGCTCCTGGTCTGGCCTCTTTAGGGGGATGCGAAAGCGAAAAGTGGATCCCTGGCCTGGCTGACTTTCCACCCCGACTTCTCCCCCCATGAGCTGGCAGAGACGCTGGCTGATGGCCAGGCCCAGACCGGTGCCGCCAAACTGGCGGCTGATGGAGTTATCCACCTGGCTGAAGGGCTTAAAGAGGCGATCCAATTTTTCGGGGGGAATGCCAATGCCTGTATCCCGCACCTGAACGTTGACCCATTGCTTTTCAGGATCCCTCTCCCCTGCCTCGACCGTCACCACTACCTCTCCCTGGGGGGTGAACTTGATGGCGTTGCTGAGCAGATTGGCCAGGATTTGGCGCAGCCGGTTGGGATCCCCTATCAAGGTTGGCGGCAGGCTGGGATCCACCCAAGCCACCAGTTCCAGATCCTTGCTCTGGGCTTGGGCTGCCATCAGATCCAGCAGCTCCTCCACCAACTGCGGCAAGGAAAAGGGTATTTCCTCCAGTTCCAGCTTCTGGGACTCGATCTTGGAGAAATCGAGGATGTCGTTGATTAGGTTCAGCAGCACCTCGCCTCCATAGCGGATGGTCTGTACCCAATCCTGCTGCTGCGGATCCAAGGAGGTGTCCAGGAGTAGACTGGTCATCCCCAAAATGGCGTTGATGGGGGTGCGGATCTCGTGGCTGATGGTGGCCAGGAACTCGCTCTTGGCCCGGCTGGCGGCTTCGGCAGCTTCCTTAGCTGCTTTCATCTGCTCTTCTGCCAGCTTGGCTAGGGTGATATCCCGCCCGGCGGCGTAGATCAGGGATCCGGCCAAAGAGGCTCGCCACTCGATGAAACGATAGCTGCCGTCCTGGGTGCGGTAGCGGTTGACAAAGTGATCCAGCCGTTTCTCTTCGACAAGCTGCTGCATGGCCGCCTGCGTGGCGGGGAGGTCGTCCGGATGAACCCACTCCAAAAAGGGTCGGCTCTGCAGCTCCTGCAGGGAATAGCCCAGCGTAGTCTCCCAGGCGCGGTTGAGACGGCGAAAGTACCCTTGGGCATCGGCAATGCAAAGCAAATCCAGAGCTACCGAGAAAAACTGCTCCAGCTCCGCTTCTGCCGACTTGCGGGCAGTGATGTCCACCGCGGTAAACACCCAACACGGGATCCCGCGCAAGACAAGGGGCTGCACAAACACGTCTTCCCAGACAACTCGGCCATCCTGCCGCTGCCATTGCCACTCAAAGCGGGCGGATCCCTGCTGGCGGGCTTGCTCCAAGTAGGACTGCAGCGAGAACTCCCCGCCCCGAAGAGCCTGGCGATAGGGAGACTGCTCGGAAGCGTCGAAGGCCCGCAGCTCCTCCAGGCTGAAAAACCCGTAGGCGGCAATGGCTTGGGAGTTGGCCTCCAGGATCTCGCCGGTCTCGGCATGACGGATGAGGATGGCCACAGCGGCATTCTCAAACAGCGCCCGGAACTTCTGCTCGCTTTCCTGGACGGCCTGCTGGGATCGCACCCTGTCGGTTACATCGCGGACGATCACCACCACCTCTTGGGGGTTGAGGGGCACAATGCGCACCTCTTCGTGGCGGGTCTCCCCTTCAATCTCGATGCTTTGGTCGTAGCGCTGCCGCGTCTGGGTAGCTATAGCCTGCTGAACAAAGAAAAGCCGCCGCTCGGCCAACTCCGGTGGCAAAAGCTCCTGCAGGGATCGGCCCACGTAGGTGTCCGGCGAGCCATAGGGAAGAACCTCGCCCCCGGAGACAAAGCTCAAGCAGATGCCCTGGCTGTCCAGGCGAAAGATCAAGTCGGGAATGGCTTCTAGAATGGCTCGCTGCACCTGTTCAGCGGCTTTCAAGGCCAGCTCTGCCTGCTTGGCTTCTGTAATATCCCGCACGATCACCAGGACTTCCTGGCTGTTCAGAGGCACAATGCGGGCTTCTTCGTGGCGTACCTCCCCTCGGACTTCAATGCTGTACTCGTAGCGCTGTTGGGTTTGGGTGGCCAGAGCCTGCTGAACATAGAAAAGCCGCTGCTCTGCCAGCTCCAGCGGCAGAATCTCCTGGAGGGATCGACCTAAGTGGCGCTCTGCTGGGCAGTCAAGATGGACATCGCCGCCGGAAATAAAACTCAGGCAGATGCCCTGGCGATTCAGGCGAACAATAAGGTCGGGGATGGCTTGGAGAATGGCCCGCTGGGTGGCTTCCATTTCTCTAAGGGCCAACTCCGCCTGTTTCCGCTCGGTGATATCCCGCACCAGGATGTAAATTTTGTCTCTCCCGTGAGCGACAACGCAGGCTCTCCGATAGCAGCGGATCCCCGGCTCAATCTCAACTTCGTACTCTAGGTACTGCGGCGTCTGGCTGACCAAGGCCCCCTCCGCCAGAGATGGATACTGCTCTTTCAGCGAGCCAGTAAACACGTCTTGGGCGCGGCAACCCACGTAAAACTCAGGCGGATGTCGGGTGGGAACGTAAGGGGAAGGCTTGCAATGAAGAATGACTCCCTCGGCGCTGAGCTCAAAAATCAAGTCGGGAATGGCCTCGTAGAGGGCGCGGTAGCGAGACTCGCTTTCCTGTAGAGCCCGCTCCATCTTGACCCGCTCGCTGATGTCGCGGCTGGTGATGAGGATCCCATCGCCCACCGGCACCACTTGGTGATGGATCCAACTGGCCTTCAAGCCCGGCTGCCCCGAAATGGGGAACTCCTCTTCCAGAGGAATGCCGGTTTCCACCACTCGCTTGTATTTCTCAAAAAAGCCCCCCCAGCGGTTGATGGGCAGCAGCTCGCACAGCCGCTGGCCGATGATCTGCCGGCGCTGGAGGGAAATGAGCTCTTCCCCCTTGGCGTTGACATCCACAAAGACAAAGTCGATGATCTCGCGGGTAGCGGGATCCCGCACCGCCTCCAGCAGGTAAATAGCATCCAAGCTGGCTTCCAAGGCTGCCCGAAAACGAGCCTCTGGGCCAGGGCTGCCCCTAAGAAGTTGGAAAGGAAATCTCAGGATCCTCCGCAAGACAGAAAGCTGCTGCAGGCCGAGCAGCAGAAGAGCCAAGAAGAGGGATCCCAGCAGCCAAAAGGCAAGGCCAGAGGGATCCACCAGGCCCACCGTTTTCCCTACCGCCCATAGCTCTCTGTGCATAGAACCCAGAGATTCCTGCCCCCTTTCCACAGTATCCCAGCAAGTCTTTCCAGCTTATCTTGGAGGTCAAAAGAGGAAGCTCAGCTAACTTGCGGAAATGGCCTCTATGCAATGGGCAGGATTCCTCAAGAGTGGCTTTTTGGGGAAATGAGTCTTGGCTCAAAGCTTTGTTTCTGGGTGCAGTAGGGAGAGAGACTCTTTATTGTGAAGATGCTTTATTGTGAAAAATAATTGTGAAGATTCAGCGGGATCCCTTGCGCCAGCGGCAATAGAGTTTTTCCAACTCCACCCAGACCATAACCACGGTGCTAGAGCCCAAGCAGATCAAAAGTTCAGTGCGGGTTAGCTCCTCTGTGCCAAAGAAGCTGCGCAAGAAAGGCACATAGAGCAGAGCCAATTGCAAGAGCAGAGTGGTCAGGACCGCGCCCAGCAGGTAGGGGTTGGAGAAAGGGTTGGTCTCGATGGTGAGCTTCTCGTTGGAGCGCACGGCCAGCGCATGGCCCATCTGGGCGATACACAGGGTGGTGAAGACCATCGTGCGCCAGTGGGGGATGTAGGCTTCCACAATGGCCATCATGAGGATTGTGGAGATGGCAAAAACCACGCCGATGCGCACCATGTAGGCTCCCAGACCCTGCGCGAAGATGCTCTCTTTGGGGTTGAAGGGGGGGCGCTGCATCACCCCTGGCTCCGCCGGTTCCAAAGCCAAGGCCAGAGCGGGCAGGCCATCGGTCACCAAGTTCATCCACAAGATCTGTAGGGGTGTCAGCGGCACATCCCCCAAGCCCAGGATGGGGGCAGCAGCCACTGTCAGCACCTCACCGATGTTGCTGCCCAAAATGTACTTCACAAAGCGGCGGATGTTGCTGTAGACCACTCGCCCTTCTTCAATGGCTGCCACGATGGTGGCGAAGTTGTCGTCCAGCAGCACCATGTCGCTGGCCTCTTTGCTCACATCGGTGCCCGTGATGCCCATGGCGATGCCAATATCCGCTTGGCGCAGGGCAGGGGCGTCGTTGACCCCATCCCCGGTCATGGCCACGAACTCGTTTTGCTTTTGCAAGGCCTGGACAATGCGCAGCTTGTGTTCGGGGGCGACGCGGGCATAGACCCTGACGGTTTGTACCGTTTGCAGCAGCTCCTCGAAACTCAAGCGGGAGAGGGTACGCCCGTCAATCGCCTGATCCTCCGACTCGAGAATGCCCAGCTGGCGGGCAATGGCAACAGCTGTCAGTTGGTGGTCGCCGGTAATCATCAACGTGCGGATCCCAGCTTCTCGGCAGCGGGCCACGGCCTCTCGTGCCTCTGGTCGCGGAGCATCGTGCATCCCCATCAGGCCCAGCCAAACCAGGTTGTGCTCCACCTCTTCCCCGTTGTCCGGGATCCGCTCTAGCCTCTGGGTGGCTACCCCCAGAACCCGGATACCTTGGGCGGCCAGGCGGTTGTTGGTGCCGAGGATGGCTTGGCGATCGGTTTCCGACAGCTCCTGCCAAGTGCCCCCTTTCTGGATACGATCACACCGCTCCAGCACCAGCTCTGGGGATCCCTTGATGTAGACGCAGTAGCCGCCGTTTTCTTGGATCACCACGCTCATGCGTTTTCGTTCCGAGCTGAAGGGGAGCTCCTGCACCCGTGGGTAGCGCTCCTGTAAAGAGCCTTTGTGGAGGTTGGCCTTGGCGGCTGCCACCAGCAGGGCGGCCTCGGTGGGATCCCCCAGGATGGACCAGGTGGGCGTTGAAGGGGGGGAAGAAACTGCAGACCGAGGGTTACGCCCGGCAACGGGTTGGAGACTGGCCTGCAACAGGGCATCGTTGCAGAACACCACGGCCCGCAAGATGGCCTGCAGATCCGGGGCGCTCCCGGGATCTATGGGCTGGCCGCCGCAGTAGAAGGAGCCCTTGGGGATGTAACCGGTGCCGCTGACGTGGTAATGGCGGTCGGGGGTAATGATGTCGGTCACCACCATTTTGTTTTCCGTGAGGGTGCCGGTTTTGTCGGAGCAGATGGTGGTCACGGATCCCAGGGTTTCCACTGCTGGCAGGCGGCGGATGAGGGCATGGCGGCGCACCATGCGTTGGGTGCCAATAGCCAGGGTGACAGTGATAACCGCGGGCAGCCCCTCTGGTACCACGGCCACGGCCATGCTCAAGGAGGTTTCCAGAAGCGAGGTGAAAGGGGCCATGCTCCCGGCTTGCAGCAACCCTATCCCCACCACCAGGGCCACCAAAGCCAGGGATCCCGACACCAGCACATTGCCCAGTTGGCTCATGCGCCGCTGCAGGGGAGTGGGCTCGTTTTCCACCGTTTGTAGCAGCTTCGCCACCTTGCCCAGCTCCGTGTTCATGCCGGTGGCAGTAACCAAGAGGATCCCTCGCCCCTGAATCACTTCGGTGCCCATGAAGGCCATGTTGCGCCGTTCCCCCAGCTCGATGTCCGGCGAGAGTACGCAGTCTGCCTGTTTGGTTACAGGGGTGGCTTCTCCGGTCAAAGCTGCTTCCCGCACCTGCAGGTTCACGGCCTCGGCCAAGCGCCCATCGGCTGGGATCTGTACCCCGGCTTCCAGCAGCACGCGATCCCCCGGCACCAGTTGGCTGGCTGGAACTTCTTGCCACAGGCCATCCCGCTCCACCCGCACAGTAGGGGAGGCCAGTTTTTTCAGGGCCGCCAGCGCTTTTTCCGCCCGACTTTCTTGCAAATAGCCCAGGCCACCGTTAAGGCCAACGATCAACAAAATGGCCAGGGCATCTTTGGGAAACTCGCCTTCTTGCAAGTCCAAAGTGGCTGAGATCGCCGCTACGGCGATCAGCATCAGCAGCATGATGTTGCGGAATTGATCCAGCAGGACTTGCCAGGAGCTGCGGCCAGAAGAAGTGGTGATCAGCTCATTGGGGCCATATTGCCGCTGCCTCTGGATCACCTGCTGAGTGGTGAGGCCACGATCGGGATCGGTCTGCAACTTCTGGATGGCAGCGGCGAGGGTGAGGCTATGCCAGGCAGGAACAGAAGCAAGGGGGGATCCATCCGGTGGGATCATCGCGACCACTCGAGGGTTCTTGCCGCATTTTGACATACTCCCCGCCCTCGAGGGGGAGGATTCTTGTCATCTCCCCAGTTGTTCGGGCCATAGCTCTTCTGGCGCCAGCGGCTGGGATCATCTTCAGAGCGCCAAGCCCACGACGAGGATCGAACTCGTGACCTCCCCCTTACCAAGGGGGTGCTCTACCACTGAGCCACGTGGGCAAAGCCGATGGTGGGCCGAGTTGGATTCGAACCAACGTAGGCGTAAGCCAGCGGATTTACAGTCCGCCCCCTTTAACCCCTCGGGCATCGACCCGTTGACACCGGTCTTTCATCATAGCAGAAGGTGTTGCGTAAGTCAGACACACTCCCACTGTGCCAATTGTCAGCCATCTCAAAACCGAGGAGTCAGAGTCGAAGCGGAACGAGGCAGCCCCAGAGCTGGGTATAAAGGGATCGGGTTAGGGCTGGGCACTTTTCAAGACAAACTGAATAAGGAACTTGATATCGTTTAAGACAGTTTTCTGACTCCTGACCATGATTTCGACCCTCGGCACTCCCACCCATCCAGAGCAGACCCTTTCCCCCAACCAGTCTTTGCGCCCCTTGACCAGCCGTATCAACAGCCGGGGGCACTTGGAAATTGGGGGGTGCGACGTGGTGGAGCTGGTGCGCCAGTTTGGATCCCCTCTCCACATCCTGGACGAATGGACGCTGCGCCGCGCCTGCCAGCTTTACCGTGACACCTGGGCCCGCTGCTACGCCGGGGGATCCCGGGTTTTGTACGCCACGAAAGCCTGGAATTGCCTGGCCATCTGTGCATTGGCGCTGCAAGAAGGGCTGGGGTTGGATGTGGCTTCTGGCGGGGAGCTGTACACGGCCCTGCAGGCGGGGGCCAAAGGTGAAGATCTCTATCTGCACGGCAACGCCAAGTCTCTCGACGAGCTGAACTTGGCCCTGGAGACGGGCTGTACTTTGGTGGTCGATAGCCTGTACGAACTGCAGCAGGTGTCGGCCCTGACCACGCCCGCACGGCCAGCGCGGCTGCTCCTGCGGGTTAACCCTGGTATTGACGTCCACACCCACGAGTACATCCGCACCGGACAAACCGACAGCAAATTCGGCATCGGCCAATGGCAACTGCCGGAGGTGTTTGACTTTTTGGCAGCCCATCCCCAACTGCAGTGCGTTGGGCTCCATGCCCACATTGGGTCACAGATTTTTGATCTACAGGGCCACCGCGACCTGGCGGGGGTGCTGGCCCAGATCTGGCGGCAAGGGCTGGGCAGAGGGTTGCCCCTACAAGAGCTGAATGTGGGTGGGGGCCTGGGGATCCGCTATATCGAATCCGATGATCCCCCCTCCATCCCGGAGTGGGTGGAAACTGTGGCAACGGCGGTGCAACAAGCCTTTGCCCAGTCCGGGATCCCTTTGCCCAAGGTGCTCTGCGAGCCTGGACGATCTGTGATTGGGCCGGCTGCCGTGACCGCCTACACCCTGGGAGGGCAAAAGCGGATCCCTCCCAGCGATGACCTGCCCCAGGGACGCACCTACATCACCATCGACGGTGGTATGTCCGACAACCCCCGCCCGATCACCTATCAAGCCCGCTATACCGCCCTTCTGGCCAACCGACCAGAGGCAGAGGCCACGCAGCGGGTAACGGTGGCCGGCAAGCACTGCGAGTCGGGGGATGTGCTGTTGAAGGATGTGCTTCTGCCCGCCCCAATGGCAGGAGAAGTGTTGGTGGTTTTGGCGACGGGGGCCTACAACTACAGCATGGCTTCCAATTACAATCGCTTCCCTCGGCCAGCCGCGGTGCTGGTCAACGAGGGAGAGGCCCAGTTGATTGTGCGGCGAGAAACTTATGCCGACTTAATCCGTCAAGATGTCTTGCCAGAGCGGTTGCTGCGTTGAAGGGGAAGTTTGCCCATACCCATCTGGTCAGTAGAGGCACAGCCTTTCCTGGCAGCGCCGACCGCAGCCAACGCACCTCATGCGAGAAAGACTGGAAGACAGCCAGGAGGTGAGTGGTAGGCTGGTCTGGGGGCCGCAGTCCAACAGGGGTTCTGAGGTGCAGAACGGCACCAGGCAGAAGGTCCGCAATGAGGGGAGCGTGAACGGGGTTTTTCGCCATGCTGGCGGCCTTATGGGCTTGGCTACAGCAGTTTAACTTTCTCAGCCTCTTGGACTGGGCTCTGGCTGTCTTTCTGTTGGCTTTGGCTCTCTACTACACCCGCGAAAGTCGTGCTGGGGTGCTGGTGAGGGGATTTATAGTGCTGCTGGTGCTGTACCTGGCCACAGCCTCTCTCCCCTTGGTTCACCTGATCTTGGATCGCCTGCTCCTGGGCGCAGCTGTAGCCATGGGCGTGCTCTTTCAACCGGAGTTTCGGCGGCTGCTGGAGCAATTGGCAAGAGCCATCCGCATGGAGTGGCCGAGCAACGCAGGCGATGACGAGGAGGATCCTGAGGAAGATTTGGTGGAAGAACTGGTGCAAGCAGTGCGAGAACTTTCCCAAAACCGCACAGGAGCGCTGATTGTGATCGAGCCGGAGCAACCAATTGACTCGCGGGTGTTTACCGACAAAGGAGTACCTCTCCAGGCGCGGGTGTCGCGGGAGATCTTGCAGACCATTTTCCAGACTTCAACTTTGTTGCATGATGGGGCTGTGGTCATCCATCGGAATCGCATTCGCGCAGCGGGGGTCATCCTGCCGGTTTCGGAGCGGGCCGCCTCTCGACAGCTGGGCACACGGCACCGCGCTGCGATGGGGATCACAGAGCAGACCAATTGCTTGTGTATTGTGGTCTCAGAAGAAACGGGATCCATTTCCCTGGCGGAGGGTGGGCGCATCGAGCGGCCTCTGACCAGTGCCAAGTTACACGAGCTGCTGGTACAGCGGTTGCGCAATCCCCGCGATGCCAAAAAACGAGATGCTCCGCTAAAGGGATTGTGGGCCCACCCCTGGTTTCGCAATGGGCCGCTGCGCTGGTGGGGATCCCTCTCCGATCTAACTAAACTCTTTCGCAAACCTGAGAAAACCCTCCCCGAAGACTGAATCTCCATGACCCTTTCTCCTGCCCATCTTCTGCAGTTGCCTGCCGACCTAGATCCGCAGTTGTTGCCCCGCCATGTGGCGGTGGTGATGGATGGCAACGGGCGTTGGGCGCAAAAACGGGGCTTACCCCGCAGTGTTGGGCATCAGCGAGGGGTAGCGGCCCTGAAGGAGCTGCTGCGCTGTTGTGATGACTGGGGGATCCCAGCCCTTACCGCCTATGCCTTCTCCACCGAGAACTGGGGCCGGGCCCGCGAGGAGGTGGATTTTCTCATGACTTTGTTCGAGCAGGTGCTGTGGCAGGAATTGGGGGAAATGGTGCAGCAGGGGGTGCGCATCCAGTTTGCCGGCCAGTTGTCGGCTCTGCCCCACTCTCTGCAGGAAACCATCGTGCATGCGGTGGCCTGCACCCAGCACAACAAGGGCATTTGCCTGACGGTGGCCCTCAACTACGGGGGAAGACAGGAGATCCTGCAGGCCTGCCGCTCCATTGCCACCTTGGTGCAGCAGGGGCTGCTGCAGCCGGATCAGATTGACGAGGCCCTCTTTTCCCAATTTCTCTACACCACCGGCTTATCGGATCCTGACCTGCTGATCCGCACCAGTGGCGAGATGCGCATCAGCAACTTCCTGCTCTGGCAGATGGCCTACACCGAGCAGTATTTCACCCCCATTCTCTGGCCGGATTTCGACCGAGCCGCTTTTCACCAAGCCTTGCTTAGCTATCAGTCGCGGCAGCGGCGGTTTGGCAGGTGAGGATGATCCCTGGTTGGATATCCGTTGCCAACCGGCAGCTAGCGCAGAAAGCTGGTCACCAACCACATCACCGTAAACGTGATCCCCACCAACAGCGCACCAGGAGCATCGCCACCGGTGAGAGGAAGGGCAATGCCGTAGGCCAACATCAGCCCCAGGCTCAGGCCCGCCAGGGCCAAGAGAAAAGCGCGAATGAAGCGGCGCTCTTTGCGGTACAGGAAATAGATACAAGCCATCAGCCCCAAGGCCAGTTGCAGCGAGGGGTACTCATCGGGAGCCAGGATAACCCAACCCCCCAGCCCACCCAGCAGCGCCGCAGGCCAGAGGGCATCGGCGGTAGAGGGGGTATCCAACCAGCGGCTGACCCAGGGGGGATTTTGGGCAGCAGGGCGAGGCAAACTCAGCTCCGGCTCAGGATGGGCAGCCCGTTGTTCGGCGTAGCGAATGCGATCGGGAACGGCGATTTTGCCCTCTTTGCGCAGGCGCAGGCGCTGCATCAGGATGGCATCGTAGGCTTGCTCCACCCGCTCTTGCTGCTGTTCATCGGCGCCCAAGCTGGCCAGGAGCCGAGCCCGCGCCGATTGAATCTCTTCAAAAGAGGCTTCTTCGCTAATTCCCAACACCTGATACGGACTCATCTCAGCCATAGCGACCAGCCCTGTAACTCTTTATCACCTTAACCCAGCCTGCCCGACCTTCGATCCGGCTACGTGACGGGGATCGACAACGGGGATTGAGTTGCCGCATTCCCCAAGGCTACGGATTTGGAGATGGAGGCAAGCTCCGTTTGTAGACATCGGGCCACATACTCAACCGCAGCGTAGGTGGTGGCTTTGCCAAGGCTAAGGCGAATGGATCCCAGCGCCTCGGCTTCTGAGTGGCCCATGGCCAAGAGGATGCGGCTGGGGATCAGTTGGCCGCTGCTACAGGCGGAGCCGGCGCTAATGGCGATCCCCTGGCGGCTTAGGGCCCTGACCAGCACATTCCCCGGGATCCCTGCGGCGCAGTAGCTGAGGTGGTGGGGCAGACGCTGCTCCAAACGGACGGGGCCGGTCAGCCGCAAACCGGGCACCTCCGCTAGCAACTGGGCCAAATGCCGTTGCAATTGCCGCAGGCGGGCCGTTTCTTGAGATAGCTCTTGGGCCGCCAAAGCTGCCGCCACTCCCAAGCCGACAATGCCCGGGATCCCTTGGGTGCCAGCCCGCAGCCGCCGTTCTTGCCCACCCCCCCGCAGCAGCGGTCGCAGCTCCACCCCTGGGCGCACGTACAGCGCCCCCACCCCCTGGGGCCCGTAGAGTTTATGCCCGGAAAGGGAGAGCAGATCCACCGGCAGTTGCGCCAGATCCAGCGGGATCCGCCCCACCGTCTGCACAGCGTCGGTGTGGAAGAGCACCCCCGCCTGGCGACAGATCTGACCCAGCTCTGCAATGGGCTGCAGGGATCCCACCTCATTTTGGCCGTGGACGATGGAGACCAAAACGGTATTGGGTTGCAGCGCCTGGATCAAAGTCTGGGGATCCACCTGGCCGGCGGCGTTCACCAGCAGACGGGTGACCTGCCAGCCTTGGGACTGCAACTGGCGGGCAGCATTCTCCACCGAGGCGTGCTCGACGCTGGAGATGATGAGATGTTGGGGAGTAGAGTAGCGCTGGGCCACCCCAAACAGGGCCAGGTTGTTGGACTCCGTCCCGCCTGAGGTAAACAGCAGCGCCTCCGGCTCACAGTTAAGCAGCTCGGCCACCTGCTGCCGCGCCCGCTCCATGGCCATGGCGGCCCGTTCTCCCCACCCGTGCAAGCTGGAGGGGTTGCCCCAGCTTTCCTGCATCGCCATCTGCATGGCCTCGATCACCTCAGGCCGAGGCGGAGTGGTGGCGCTGTGGTCAAAGTAGAGGGCAGGATCCAAACGCAACATGCCAGCTCGACCAGCCGGGGCTCCGTGTTCCTATCTTAAGATCCTTGGCCAGTGTTGCCCAACGCTGGCAGCAGCTTCCCCTTGTTGAGGCCAAACCCGCTGGAGGCAAATTGAGCCTGCCTACTTGAAAAGACTAGTACGCTGGCGGTGCATCACCACCGATTCCACCAAGCCAATGGCCAGAAAATTGGTCAGTAGAGCCGAGCGGCCATAACTTAGAAAAGGCAAAGGCAAGCCGGTAATCGGGGCCAGGCCGATGGTCATGCTGATGTTCACCACCGCCTGAAAGAGGATCATCGCCAGCACCCCAATGGCAATCAGGGATCCAAAATTGTCCTTGGCCCCTTGGGCAATCCAGATCAGCCGCGCACACAGGATCCAAAACAGGATCAGCACCGTCAGGGTGCCCACAAAGCCCATCTCTTCCCCAATGGCGGAGAAAATGAAATCCGTGTGCTGTTCGGGGATGAAGTCCAGCTGGGTTTGGGTGCCCTGCTGGATACCGCGGCCCCAGAGGCCGCCGGCTCCGATGGCAATGCGGGATTGAATGAGGTGATAGCCGGCTCCCCAGGGCTCTTGCATGGGATCGATAAAAATCTCCAGCCGCCGCCGCTGATAGGGCTTGAGAAGGTGCCAAGCTAGCTGACCCAACTGCCCCGAGAGCAGGTTGATTACCCCAAAAGTTACGGCCCCCGTCCACTGCCAGGGGAGACGCCAAGCAGCCAACCCCGCCATTCCCAGACACCAGAGCAGCCAAACCCAAAGCATCCAGCTCAGCTCTGGGCGAGTGTGTAAGCCATAGAGAATGGCTCCCACCCCCGGCGACAGGAGCAAGAGGATCCAACTGCCCTTGGCTCCGGCCCAGTAGAGCATGACCAGGACAATCACCACAAACACCAGGGCAGTGCCCAGGTTGGGCTGCAGGAAAATCAAGATCCAGGGAGGAGCAATGACGGCAACGGCCACCCAAATCTGGCTGAAGTACTTGATCGGCCAGTGGTGCAGGAGAGCGGCCAGGGTGATGATTACCCCCAGCTTGGCAAACTCAGAAGGCTGCACCTGAAAGCCAGCGATGGAGAGCCAGCGCTCCGCCCCTCCCCCCGCCGTGCCGAAAAAGAGCACTGCAATTAAACCTGCCAAGGTCAGGAAGTAGGTGAACCAGTGCCAGCGCAAAAGCCGCTCATACGGGATCCGGGCTACCATTCCCAAAAACACCAGGCTGATCCCGGCCATGATCAACTGCTGCAGCCAATAGTGGCTGATGGGACGCTCCCAGACTGCGCTGCGGATGGCAAGAATGCCGATGCCTGTCAAGGCCAGCACCGTGGCCAGCAACATGCCATCGAACTCGCGCCAAGGAGCCAAGATCTGCCGCAGAAGCTTTTTCCACCTAGGCTGAGAAGACACCTTTGGGTCAACGTTGCCCAGCAATAGACCCCATCCTCCAAAGCAAGGCCAGCACCAGTTTGACATGCCCCTTGCCCCACTGGCTCACTCTCGACCCCTCTCCCACGGGGGGAGCTATTCCCAGCTCTGCAGTTGCCCTAGCCAAGCGGAGAGGCGGGATCCCACCTCTTCTCGACGCCCTTCAAGATTGGCTGCCGTCCAAATCAGAAGCAGGCCCAGCAGGATCCCAGTGGCCCAGAGCAGCAGCGCATCAGTTGTTACCAACAGCCATCCCTGCCGCAGGATCCCCAGCCCAAAGGCCAGCGTGCCCACGAAGAGATAGGCTCTTACCCGCAAGGCCAAGCCCAGCAGACCCAAGGCCAAACCCAACCCTACCGGCCAAAAGCCCGTCCACCGTTGCCCGTGAGTTTCCACCAGCACCACCAGCAGCCATGTGCCCAAGGAAACCAGCCGCAGCCAATGCCGCCCCCGCCGTCCGTTGGTTTCCTG
Organism: Synechococcus sp. R6-5; assembly: GCF_047461775.1. Taxonomy (NCBI): domain Bacteria; kingdom Bacillati; phylum Cyanobacteriota; class Cyanophyceae; order Synechococcales; family Synechococcaceae; genus Synechococcus; species Synechococcus sp. R6-5. The sequence goes on along the minus strand of NZ_JANSHV010000021.1, from coordinate 37,675 downwards.
TAATCCCGGATCCACCTGGGCCACATAGAGCAGGGATCCCACCAGGGGCAGGGCATAGAACGTCAGGGAAGCCCAATCCTGATGCCAGCCGTAATTCCACAGGATCCAGTTGCTCAAGAAAAGGCTGACATAGCCCAGGCGCACTTGGGATCTCCAGATAGCCAGCAGGGCATAGTAGGTTGCCCCCAGCAGCAGATTAAGGGTGTTATTTCCTCCCGCGGTTACCAGAAAAGCGGCCAGGGGCAGCACCAGGGCCGTATTCTGCCAAGGAGCCGCCGGCCAGCCCCACCGTCGCCAGGGCAAGCCGTGGTAAACCAGCCCCAGCCCACAGAGCAGGGATCCGGCCCACCGCGCTATGGATAGCTGTGGCAGCCCCAGGAACACACTGCCCAGCAGAACCCCAGCTCCTTGCCATGCACTGAGGTAACCCCAGACCGTTGGCACCCAATTTTGCTCTGTTGGAGATTCTAGAGTTGAGGTTCTCGCCTGTCCGGCGGCATAGGCCACCAGGCCGGATCCCGTCAGCACCCAGAGCCCCTTCCCCCAAGGGCTGAGAGCGAAACTCCAAAGGGCGAGGCTGGCCAAGCCCCAGTTGCCGGCACCTATCCGCTGCAGCCAGGCCGCTTTCAGCCGCAGGGTCGCCACCAGCCAAGATGGACAGAGGCAGTAGCCCACTGCCAAGAGCAGCCCTAGCAAAGCTGTCAGCACCGCCGCTTCGTCCTCCCAGAATTCCCCAGTTTGCTGGCCGAGAAAGTAGACCCAGCTCTCGTAGGCCGCCAGCGATATTCCGAAAGCTCCCAGGATCCCCTTCCGGTTGGTAGGAGGAGGGCCTTCCTGTTCGCGACAGGGGTGCTGCTCCGGTGACTGTCGGCGCCCCACGCCCAGCAGCACGATGGAGAGACCTAAGCTGCCCAGACCTGTCAGCTCGCTCCATTCGAGTTCGAGATGGGATCCCAGCCAGCCCAAGCCGGCATAGATCAGCGGCGCTGTCCCCCAGCAACTCAGAGCCTTGACCCGCTGCAGGAGTTGTCCCCCTGAGGACTCCGTCCCACCAGCGCGATCGGGCCGCTCAAAGAGGAGTTTCTCCGGCCCAATCCAAAAGAGGATCCCCAGGCTTAGATTGATGACGGCAAGCAGAGGGGCAACAGGACGGGATCCCTGTACAGCCCACAACACGCCGCTTGCCGCCAGTAGCTCCAAAGCCCAGCCCAGCCCGTACAACAACCCATCCATCTGACCCTTGATCTGGCCAGATGAAAGGGCTTGGGCAATTTCAGGGGCATCCCCTGTCGGAGAGGACTCCGTCCCGCTAGCGCTAGGGGGGAGGGTCGGAGAGGATCCCGTCTCGGCAATGGGAGCAGAGAAGACCGGAGCAACCTCTACCCAAAGTCGGAGACCAATGGCCAGCCAGGTAACCCCAGAGGCCAGCGGTATGGCTGCCGAGAAAGCAGGGGGCGAGGAAGGGGTGAAGAGGGCCGCCGCGGTGGGCAACGTTAGGGAGAGCAAGAGCACCAACCCCAAGGGTATACCCCAGCCATCCAGGGCTGGCCGGTAAGCGGCTTGCAGGCGAGAAGAGAGGTGCCGGATGCCGTAGCGACAGCCGCTCAAAAGCAACAGCAGCGCTGCCAAGACCAGCAGCCATTCCGCTTCCGTAAGTGTCGGCAAGAGCCGGCTGATCCCCACCAGGCCGAACCCTGAGCCGAAGGCCACCGCCAGCAGGGCTTCCCCCTCTGCTCCAGGAGTAGGGGAACTTGGCAAGGGACAAGCCCATAGCCACACCTGGGTAGCTAGCAGCAGCAACCCCAGCCCTAGCCCGAGCAGATCCGGGCCCGGCCTGCCCAAGGTGAGCAACTGCGCCATCACCAGCGAGAGCACGGCCCAAAGACGCAGGGATCCCCGCACTGGGATCCCCTGCTGCCAGGAAAGGGATCCCAATCCCCCTTGCTCTGGGCTCTGCAGCCAGCGGGGCATGAACTCCAGGGGGGGCAGGGCCAATACCTGAGCTGCCGTTAAAGCAAGAGGCACCAGCAGCCACAGCCAGCCCATGGATTGTTCACCAGTCGCAGACAACTCGGGGAGCCGTTGCAGCAAAAACGCCAAGTAGCTGGATCCCACCAGCACCAGCCCTATGCCATCTGCACTTCGCTGCCACAGCCCCACGGGCAATCCCCAAAAGCGCCCTGACCCACCCAGAGCCACCCGCCCTGCCCATTGCAATAGGCCCACCAGCAGCAGAACCACTCCCCAACTGGACAGGCTCAAGTCAGACAAGAGCCAGCGGATCCCGGCTAGCAGTGCCCCCACTCCGTAGGCGTGGGTCAGAAGTACCCAAAGAAAGTTGGGAGTTTCTCCTGATCTGGACTTTTGTTGTAGCCACCAGGCCAGGATCCCGGCGCTCAAAAGCAAGTGCCAAAAGCGAATGGCCGGATAGGGAAGGCTCAAGAGCAGCAGGGATCCCCCTAGCCCCAAAACCAAGCGCTCTGTTGGTTCTACCAGCCTAGAAAAGCCTGTCTCACCGGCTTCTGGACCGCTCCTCTGCCAGCGGGCCGCCAACCCCAGCCACAGCACCTCGTAGGGCAGCAGCGCCAACCCCAGCAAGCCCCAAGGGGAATCAAGGGGCTGAAACCAGTTGGTTACTGTAGCTACAACCTCTTGCCGCCAGCTTGCTGGCCACACCTGCCAAAAAGCCCAGCAAGTTTCCAGGCCCAGCAAGAACAGCAACGTCAAATGCACCCTAAGGACTTCGTCCCGCTGGGGCGACTGGGTGTGTCGGCGCAAGCGCCCGATTAAGACATGGATCCCCAGCAGGCTAATCCCCAGCAACTGCCAGCCGCTGAAAGGGCTCTCCGCCAAGCCAATGGCAGCCAGCAGCCAGCCCACCACCAACAGCACCCAGCTCCCCTCCCACCAGCGGGAGAGCGTCCCCTCCTGAGCGCCTTCTGCTACGACGTCCGGGGATCCCTGGGGCCATTCCGCTGCTAACCAACCCAACAGGGCCACCGCCAACCCCAACTGCGGCACTTGGACATGCCCAGACAGCAGCCCCCGTAGGATTAACAGGGATCCGGCAGCCCCGATTAGCCAGATCTTGGAGCCCCGTAATTCCTGAGACCGGCGGCTCCAGGTGTAAATCACGGTGCTGAGGATCCCCAGATACAGGATCCCCAGGACAAAAGCAGGGCGAAGCTCCTGCGGCCCCAAGCTCCAGAAAGCGTGCAAGCCAGAGAGGGCCAAAAAGTTCACCAAGGTTCCGTAAAAGGCATTGGAAAAGGCATTGGGCTCCACACCGCTGTCGCGAAAGCCGGCACCTGAACCCAGCGAGCGCACCCGACCCTCAGCCGTCAACGGGATCCCCAGCAGCAAGCCCAGCGCCAGGATGCGGATCCCCCAAAGGATCCCCAGCCCATCCAGGGCCCACACGTTCACCGGCACCAGCAGCAGGGCAATAGCCTCCAAGGTTTGACCGGTTAGACGCAGCCCTTCCTGCCGTTGGATCCATCCAGCACCTACCCCAAAAGCCGCCGTATAGGCCAAGAGCACCCCATACTGAGCAGTTGGAGAAAATTGCTCCCAGTGGCTGGCCGCCAGCACCCCCGAGGACACCACCACCAAAAACAGGCCCAGCAGCAACAGCCAAGCCACGCTCAGCTCGGACAGCAAGTTCCGCAGCAAAACAGCCAGCGCCGGGGTAGGGGGGGGCAAGGACTCCGTCCGAGTAGCGCGAGTGGATTGAGGGGCAGCTTGGGGCTCTTCTCCCCCCTCGACCGCAGGTTCCTCAACCCCAGATCCGGCCAGGCGAGCATTTCTTTCTCGCACCATCCCCGGGATCCAAATCAAATCCAGGAGCTGACCGATCCCCAGCAGCCCAAAGGTCAACAGCCAGAGCAAACCCGTCCGCCAGCGGCCCAGATAAAAACGGTGCAGGCCACAGATGCCAAACAAACCCAAAATCCAGAGCACGTAGGCCGAGCCAAGACGAGCCGGGATCTCGTCGCTGGGGGAAACTGCCGCTGACCTTGGTTCCTCCCCCTCTAGCCGATACTGCTCCACCAGCAAGCGAAAGTGCTCTGGAGTCAGCAAGCTCAGCTCCAGCCAGGCCCGCAAACCCTGCAAGACTTGCTGCCGGGATCCCCGAACGGTGAGCTCCAAAAGGACTTGCTCCGAGGAGGGCGAGCGGTCAGATTGCGGCTCCTCTGCTCCTGGAGGCAAGAGGCGATCCTGGGATCCCATGGCCAGATTCCTTGAGCAAAAGGCTTGGGGCTACTGCTACTCTAAGCCTTGCTCTAGCCGGTTGCCATGCCGTTCTCAAATCCTTCTCCTGCTGCGGCAAAGCGAAAGAGCTACGCACCGCTGACGCGACCGCTAGAGGGCTTCGATTAGCCCTCTAAACCTCAGTCGGGATCCCTGGGATCTCGCTGCTGTGAGTGCTGCGCAAGACGGGAAGCGTCATCATCTGCCCCAGCCGCGAAACGGTGAGCTCCGCCGCCGGAATGGGTTCCGAGACCTGTCCGCCGCTGAACACCATCACTCGGTCGCTGTACTGCAGGATCTCGTCCAAATCCGCCGAGGCAAAAAGAATAGCCGTACCCGCTTGGGTGCGTTCCAGCAATTGCCCCCAGACCCACAGCGCCGACTCAATGTCCAACCCTCGCGTTGGGTGCTCCATCAGCAAAAGACTCAGGGGTGTGGGCAAGAGAGCCAACTGACTGCGCTGTTGGTTGCCCCCCGAGAGTTGCTCCACCCGGCTGTAGGGGTGACCGCGAATGCTGAAGTGTTCAATGGCCGCTTGGGCCTGTTGACGGGCCAGAGCCCAGTTGATCCAGGGATCCTGCTGCTGGAGGGCAAAATGCTCCTGCAACGTTAGGCCGGGGATCAGCCCTTCCCGCAGCCGATCCGCCGGAGAAAACCCCACCCCACAGCGCAGATAGTCGCCGTAAGGACGGCCTGTCATCTCCTGCCCCCTCAACAGAATCCGGCCACGCCTGGGCGGCAACAACCCTGCACAGGTGAGCAGGAAAGAGCGTTGCCCACTGCCTTCCAAACCGGCCAACCCAATCACTTCCCCCGGCTGCACCGCCAGATCTGGCAAAGCCAAGGCAAACGGCTCATGCCGCACCACCAGGGAGCGCAACTCCAACAGGGGATCCGCCCTCCTTTGCGGAGAATGGGGCCGAGCCGGGGGTGCCAACTCCCGCCCGAACATCCAATCGATCAACCGCTGTTCCAGCAGGGCAATGTCCTCACCTCTAACAGGCAGCTCCCCCACCACCTCCCCCTGCCGCATCACCGTCACCCGATCGCAAAGGCACTCCACATCGGCCAGCTTGTGGGAGACGAAGATCACCGATTTGCCCTGCTCCGCCAACCTTCTCAGAGCCGCGAACAAAAGATCTTTTTGCGCTGCAGAAATGCCCGTCGTCGGCTCATCCAAAATCAAGGTGTTGATCCCCAGGGAAAGCAACCGCAGCATTTCCAGTTGTTGCCGTTCCCCCACCGTCAAACTGCCGATGGCTCCATCGGGGTTGAGATTGAAACCAAACTCTTCACAGGCTTTCTCGAGACGTCTTCGGCTTTCCCGCAGCCCCAAGCCCAAGCGCCCTCGTTGCCCGGCAATAAAGTTTTCTAGTACCGTCAGAGAAGGAAAATCCAAGGGATCCTGGTGCAACATGCCAATGCCCAGGCGAATGGCTGCTGCAGGGCTGTCGATGCGAACCGGTTGCCCATCGATCCAAATCTCCCCCTGATCGCAGCGCAGAAAGCCGCTCAGGATCTTAACTAAGGTACTTTTGCCGGCCCCATTCTCCCCAAGCAGGCCGTGGATCGTGCCCGCCTCCACCCGTAAGGACACATCGCGGTTCGCCTGTACCGCCCCAAAACGCTTGTGGATGTGCAGCAGCTCGACCTTCATTCTGCTCATAGTAACCTGCCTCCCCAGAAAATCCCCAAGAATACAGTTGCTGAGGTTGCAAGTGCTGGTGCTACGATAGCGACAGCTCGCCGTTAGGCGTTGGCTGCGGACGAGTTCAGCATCGATCTGTGGTTCGCCCTGCCCCTCTTCTCCGCCCTTCCCCCCTGCCACCCATCTCGGATAGCAACCGCCTCAAAATCTTCTCAGGCAGCGCTAACCCGGCTCTGGCTCAAGAGGTGGCGCGTTACTTGGGCATGGATCTGGGCCCGATGTTGCGCAAGCGCTTTGCCGATGGCGAGCTGTACATCCAAATTCAGGAGTCGATTCGGGGTGCCGATGTCTACTTGGTGCAGCCCACCTGCCGCCCCGTCAACGACCACCTAATGGAACTGCTGGTCATTATTGACGCCTGTCGCCGTGCCTCTGCCCGGCAGATCACCGCCGTCTTGCCTTACTACGGCTACGCTCGCGCCGACCGCAAAACGGCAGGCCGAGAAGCAATCACCGCCAAGCTGGTGGCCAACATGATTACCCAGGCGGGAGCTCACCGCGTGCTGGCTATGGATCTGCACTCGGCCCAGATTCAAGGCTACTTCGACATTCCCCTCGACCACGTCTACGCCCAGCCGGTATTACAGGCTTACCTCAAGGAAAAGGGCTTGCTCGACGAAGACATTGTGGTCGTCTCTCCCGATGTGGGGGGTGTGGCTCGTGCCCGTGCCTTTGCCAAAAAACTCAAGGAAGCCCCTCTGGCAATCATTGACAAGCGCCGCCAAGCCCACAACGATGTGGAAGTCATGAATCTCATTGGGGATGTGCGGGGGAAAACTGCCATCCTTGTGGATGACATGATCGATACCGCAGGCACCATCTCGGAAGGGGCAAAATTGCTGCGCAAGCTGGGAGCCAAAGCGGTTTATGCCTGCGCCATTCATCCTGTTTTTTCTGAGCCGGCCATTCAACGCCTGCGGGGTGGTCTATTTGAAGAGGTGATCGTCACCAACACCATCCCTATCCCTCCAGAGCAGCACTTTCCCGAGTTAACCGTTCTCTCGGTAGCCAATGTGCTGGGGGAAGCGATCTGGCGCATCCATGAAGATAGCTCCGTCAGCAGCATGTTTCACTAAAGTAAGTTTCAAAGTAAGTTTCTCCAGAGTATCGCTAGAGTAGAGTGGGTGCAGAATGGGTGCGCCTGCTCCTTTTCCCTGTGGAGATCAGCCCAACCAGGCACCCCCGATCCGTCGTGATGGACTGGGTTGAGCCAGCTCCTCGGCCAGGTTTTCCCATGTCACCTCCCATTTCTCGCTCGCCAAGATCCGTTGTGCACGGTTTTGCTTTCCCGCGGACTGCTCCCAGGGAAGGGCAGTCCCTTCAAACCGAACTGGGTACAGCGCTGTACCCGCTGTTGCAATTACTGGGTCAACTGTTGAAGGTACCTTTGGTCTATCTAGAACTGGCCCAGCCGGGATCCGATCCCCACTCGCCTTCAAAAGGGATCCTCTACCGGGATCCGCAAGGGATCCCAGCCGGAGAACCTTTCAACCCCGATGTCGGCTCTGAGCAATGGCCTTTTCATGAGTCCTTTCTCTTGCAAACTGAGCAGGGGATCCGGTTGGCCGATCTGCACCTGCTTGACTGCCATCCTCGCCAACTGAGTTCCTTTGAACGGGAACAGATTGACCTCGTTGCCCTCAGCCTGAAGCAAATCCTTCTCCAGGCCCAGGAGCATCGGCAAACCCTCGAGCAGCTCCAATCCCAACTGCAAGACAGCCGCAGCACTGCTGCCCGCTACCAGCAGATCTTCGAGAACGCCGTCGAAGGCATTTTTCAAACCACCCTAGAGGGCAAATACCTGGTTGCCAACCCGGCCTTGGCCCATATTTTCGGCTACGAATCCCCTGAGGATTTGATGCACAACGTCTCCGATATTGGCACCCAAATCTATAGCGATCCGGAGCAACGAGCCGAATTCATCCAGCGCATGCTGAGAGAAGGTCAAGTTGTGAATTTTGAACACCAAGTCTGCTGCAAAGATGGCAGGCTAATTTGGATTTCTTTAAATGCCCGTACCATCTACAACGACCAAGGGGATCCCCTCTATTTTGAAGGATTTGTTACCGACATCACAGCATCCCGTCAACTGAAAGAACGACAACAACAATTGGAAGAGGCCCGCCGAGAGAGCGAGCATCGTTTTCTGCAACTGGTAGAGAATACGCAACAACTGTTTTGGATTACAACGGTCTACAGCAAAGAGCTGATCTACGTCAGCCCAGCCTGTGAAGCCATTTGGGGCCGCTCCGCCGAAGAGGCCTACGCCAACCCCCAAGCCTGGATGCGCCAAATCCACCCCGACGATCGCTGGTTGTTCCCCACCATCCTCAAAGCCCAATCGGAGGGCAAATCCACCGATGTTGTCTTCCGCATTTATCACACTGATGGCCGCCTGATTTGGCTGCGGGAACGCACTTTTCCCATCGCCGACAAAGAGGGCAAAATCTATCGGGTGGCAGGGATCGTCGAAGACATCACTGAGTCCAAGCAACTGGAAGCCGAACGGCGTCGTATAGAGCAAGCCTGGCAACAAAGCGCCAACCATTTTCGGCAGATTTTTGAGCTGGCCCCCAATGGAATTGCCCTTGTGGACTTGCAGGGGCGATTTATCCAGGTCAACGATGCCTTTGCCCAGATTGTCGGCTACACCCCCGAAGAATTGAAGCATCGGCAGCAACTGGACATTCTCCACCCCGAAGATGTCAACCCACTGCTGGGGGCCAATGAGGCTTTGCTGGCAGGGAAGGTCTCTGTCAGCCAGCGCCAGATTCGCTACACCCACCGTTCCGGCCAGGTTGTTCATGTGCTGTTTCAGGCCACCCTGCTCACCGACGAGGAAGGACAGCCCACCCAGTTTCTCAACCAGGTGATCGACATCAGCGCCCGCGTGGAGGCAGAAATTGCCCTCAAAGAAAGTGAAGAACGCTTCCGCCAATCCTTTGAATGGGCCCCCATTGCCAAGGCCATGACCCACGTGGATGGCACCTATTTGCAAATCAACGCCGCTTTTACCGAAACCCTGGGCTACACCCTGGAGGATCTCAAAGGGAAAACCGTCCTCGACATCACCCATCCCGACGACATCGCCACCACTCTGGAAAACAGCAACCGCCTGCTGGCCGGCCAGATGCATCAGTGCGAACAGGAACAACGCTACATCCACAAGAACGGCCAAATAGTCTATGCCATTCTTCGCATCACCCTGGTGCGCACGGCCCAAGGGGATCCCAGCTACTTTCTAAGCCAGATTTTGGACATTACCGAGCGCAAGCAAGCCGAGGCAGCCCTTCGCCAAAGTGAGCTGAGTTTACGGGGCATCTTCCAGCAGTCAGCCCTGGGCATTTCCATCGTCGATCATCGGGGCCATTACCTAAAAGTGAACCCCGCTCTGGAAGAGATCTTGGGCTATAGCGCTGCCGAACTGACCCACATGAGCTTCTGCGACCTCACCCATCCAGAAGACATTCAGGAAGATTGGCGCCTTTTCCAGGAGGTTTTGAACGGCCAACGGGATCGCTACCATCTGGAAAAACGCTACATCCACCGCAGCGGAAAGGTGGTTTGGTGCCGCCTGGCGGTCTCTGCAGTCCGGGATCCCGAGGGCAAAAACCTCTTCATCATCGGCATTTGTGAAGACATTACCGAAGAAAAACGGGCAGAGCTGCAGATCCAGGCCGCCCTTCAGGAAAAAGAAGTTCTGCTGCGGGAGATTCACCACCGCGTCAAAAACAATCTGCAAATTATCTCCAGCCTGCTGCGGCTCCAAGCTGACCAGATCAAAAGCCGCAAGTACGCCCGCGTTTTTAAGGATGCCGGCAGCCGTATTCAAGCCATGTCTTTGATCCACGAAGGTCTGTACCAATCCAACAATCTGGCCGCTGTGGATCTCAAGCAGTACTTGCACAATTTGATCTCCAACCTCTTTCACTCCTACGGGGTGAACCCCGAGAGCATTCGCGCCAGCATCCGTGCCGAAGGGATCCGCCTCAACCTCGACGATGCAGTTTTGTGTGGCCTGATCATCAACGAGTTGGTGACCAACAGCCTCAAGTATGCCTTCCCGAAGGGCCGCAGTGGAGAGATAGAGGTTTGTTTCAGCCAAACCCGCAAATATACTCAGTTGCGAGTCTCCGACAATGGCATTGGCTTGCCCCCGAACTTTGACTTCAAGGAAACTCAATCTCTGGGTTTACAACTGGTTGCAACCCTCACCGATCAGCTACAGGGCAAGATACAATTGAGAAGCAAATCGGGTACTACTTTCATCATTACCTTTCCGAGGAGCGAGCCTTGAAGAGAGTTCCACCCCTTGTCAAAGGCAGTATTCTGGTCGTCGAGGACGAGAAGATCATCGCCAAGGACATTGCCAACGTTCTGAAAAAATTTGGCTACGCTGTGCCCGCCATTGCTTCTTCCGGGGAAGAAGCGATCCGAAGGCTGGAAGAGATGCCGGTGGACTTGGTCTTGATGGATATCGTCCTAAAAGGCGATATCGATGGCATAGAAGCCGCCAAGCGGATCACCGAGCGCTTCAACATTCCGGTGGTGCATCTGACGGCCTACGCCGACGAAGACACCCTCTCCCGCGTCAAGGAGACCCGGCCCTTCGGCTACATCATCAAGCCTTTCAAAGAGCGGGAACTCTACACCACCATTGAAATTGCCCTGCACAACCACCGCCAGAGCCTTGAGAACCGCAAGCTGGAAGAGAAAAGAATCGAGGAGCTGCGGCAAAAACTGCAGCAGTTGCAGCAGTTCACGGACGTGAAGGGCACTCTGTTCAAGAAATTCTTGCAGGATCTGAGCGAGCCCCTCTCGAACCTCAGCTTTGCCTTGGGGCTGCTCAAAGATGCCGAGTCGGAGCAGAAGCGGGAACACTACCTGCAGGTGCTGGAGGATGAATTTCGCCGTGAGCTGGAGCTGATCCACCAGACCTCTAACCTGGAAAATCTCCTGAACCTGGAAAATGTCGGCCTGTTGAGCCAGTTCAGCCTGCTGCGTCCCCAGGAGCCCAGCCCTGGTCACCGGTTGGAGCAGGAAGCACCCACCCCTGCAACCACGCCCTCCCAGGAGTCGGCAGGCTCTGCCCCCGCACCCAGCCCCACTGCCGCCACAGCGCCACGGGCACCGCTGCGCCCCCTTAACCAGACTCAGTTGGCGGAACGGTTGGGGGTGGTGGTTTCCGCCATTACCTACTGGAAATTCAAAACCGGGTTTCCAGAGTGGAGCCGCAGCCGGGATCCCGAGGGCATTTCTTGGCGCTATTCCCCTGATTCCAAGCGCTTTTCACCCGTGCCCTAGCTAGCGTTGCACCACTTCCACCCGCACAGGCGCCAGCCCCGAGCGCACCATCCCCAACACCTCTGCCGCCCGCAGGGAGAGGTCGATGATCCGACCGGGGATAAAAGGGCCGCGATCGTTGATGCGCACGACAGCCTGGCGTCCGTTTTTCAGGTTGGTCACCCGTACCTCGGTGCCAAAGGGCAGGGTGGGGTGGGCAGCCGTCATCTCATGGCGGGTTGGGTGCAGGTCATACCAAGAAGCAATGCCCTCTTGCACAGGCCCAACCACGCGGACAGGGGCGGGCTCCTGTTGAGGGGCTGTTTTCGGCTTGGAACCTGCAACAGCGGCTTTGGCGGTCAGAGCAGCCGGCTGGGGCAGGGCCGGAGCTGAAATGGGCGGGGCATCGAGCAGCAGACGGCGCAGACGATTGGCAGCCAAAACAGCCACATCCACCGGGCGCTGGTTGTCGATCAACAGCACTCCATCGTCGATGCGCAGCAATTCCTTGTTGTTGACCTGAATGGTGTAGAGAGGAACACCCAAGCCTTGTTCGGCCAATTCCAAACCTGCCCAACCTAGGGTGATGGTGGTGTCTTTCAGGGATCCCTGGGCCATTTGGTTGAGCTGGGCCACAAGGGTGCTGGCCCGCATCAGCGGTGGTTCTAGCCCAGGGTGCTCGACAAAACTGACAATGGGCAGATCCCGCACATAGACAGTAACCACCTGTTGCCCGTCCATCTGATAGTCGTAGAGGGTGGAGATGGGCTGGCTGGTTTGCTGCTGTTGTTCGCCGATCTTGAGAATGGGTTCTTCTGCTCGACGGGGCAGGATCGCCTGGCGAGATCGGTTCAAAGAAGGATCCAAGTTCAGGGTACCCAGTTTGGCAGGGGCAAGACCTTTGTGGTCGGAGATAGAGGTTTGGGGAATTCTCGGCAGCGTTCTGACTGGGGCTGCGGCAGCAGGGAGGGGTTGGGAAGGGGTGGCCGGGGAGGGCAATTGGGAGTCAGATGACAGCTTCGCTGCTCGGGTGTTGGGGGATCCGGTTCGCGTTGAGGCTTGTGCTCGCGGGGCGAAGCTGCCCAACATGCCTGCCGGCAAGCCCAAAGCCGTGACACAGAGACAGCTGACCAAGCCCATTTTGCGGGCGGGATCCAGTCCCTGTCCAAGCTGTTTCCAATTTCGCATGAGGCCGCGCTCCTCTCCAATCTCGTACAACTTCCAGTGCGACGGTTAAAACAGAAGCTAATGTACCATAGGTTTCTGAGTTGACCAGTTTGCACAGTCGGGCACAAAAGCCCAAGTCTCGATAGCATAGGGGGTTTCGGCATCTTGGACTACCGCTCAGCAGGGGTTGACATCGATCTGGGCCAGGCCTTTGTCAGGGGGATCCGCGAGCGCGTTGAACGGATTCAAGTTCCGTCTTCAGGTTCTTCAGAAACCTTGGGTGGCATCGGCGGCTTTGCCGGCCTGTTTGAGCTGCCGACAGGGTATCAAGCGCCGGTGTTGGTGGCGGGCACCGATGGGGTGGGGACAAAGCTGGACATTGCCCAGCAGTGGGGTCAGCACCAGGGGGTGGGCGTCGATCTGGTGGCGATGTGTGCCAACGATGTGCTGACGGTGGGGGCCCGGCCGCTGTTTTTCTTGGACTATGTGGCCACTGGCAAGCTGGAGCCAGAAGCCCTGTGGCAGGTGATCGATGGCATCTTGGCGGGCTGCCAGGAAGCGGGCTGCCAACTGCTGGGCGGGGAAACGGCGGAGATGCCGGGGTTCTATCCCCCTGGGAAATACGACCTGGCCGGGTTTTGTGTCGGAATTGTGGAAAAAACGGCCATTCTGGATGGGTCGCGGGTACAGCTTGGGGATCGGTTGTTGGCTTTGCCCAGCAGCGGCCTACACAGCAACGGCTACAGCTTGGTGCGGCGGATTGTGGCCGACCGGGGTTGGCGCTGGGATCACCGGCCTCCCGGCTGGGATCGGCCTTTGGCGGAAGTATTCCTCACCCCCACCCGCATCTACGTGCAGGCGGTGCAGCGGCTGCAGGCAGCAGGGATCGCCATCCACGGCATGGCCCACATCACTGGCGGCGGGATCCCGGAAAACTTGCCCCGCTGTTTGGCCCCCAACCAGGCGGCGCGGCTGCAGCCCCATAGCTGGCCCATCCCACAGGAGTTTCTCTGGCTCCAAGAACAGGGCCAGGTGGAGACCTTGGAGATGTTCCGCACCTTCAACCTGGGGGTGGGCTATGTGCTGGTGATCCCCCCTGAGGCGGAAAATCAGGTGAGATCCCTGCTCCCCGAAGCCTTCCCCATTGGGGAGGTGGTGGCGGCCTGTCCAGGGGAAAGCCGCGTTCTGGGACTGGAACAGTGGGGATCCCTCACAAGCCCTGCCGACTAGCCAACCGATGGATCCCCACCAAAAGGGGGAAAGGGATCCCAGTTCCCTCGACTCATCCTCGCCGTCGCTATGCTAAGTTGGCATGTGGCCTCAGCGCTGTTGCCCGCCTTCTTGCCCGAGCCTGCTTCCCGACATTTGTCCTCTTTGGGAATAGGGGTAACTCGGCCTTGGACCGTTTGCTAATCGCTGCTGACCCTCTAGGTTAGGAGTTGCTGATGACAGGTTTACCCACTGCTCGTGCAACCGCGGGTGCCATCGAAGTTGAGCATCTGAGCAAAACCTACGGCAGCTTCACTGCCATCCGCGATGTTTCCTTCCAGGTGAACGCCGGCGAGATCATGGGTTTTTTGGGGCCGAACGGAGCCGGCAAGACCACTTCCATGCGCATTTTGGCGGGGTATCTGCCTGCCAGCGAGGGGACGGCGCGGGTGGCCGGGTTTGATGTTCACGAAAACTCGATGGCGGTGCGGCAGCGCATTGGCTATCTGCCGGAAAACCCACCCCTCTACCCCGACATGACGGTGGAGGCGTACCTGCACTTTGTGGCCCAGATCAAGCGGGTCAGCGCTGGCGATCGGCCCAGGCGGGTGGACGAGGCGATCCGGCGCTGCAGCCTGGAAGAAAAGCGCCACACCCTCATCCGCAAGCTCTCCAAGGGGTTTAAGCAGCGGGTGGGCATCGCCCAAGCCCTGGTTCACGACCCGCCGGTGATCATCCTGGATGAGCCCACCATCGGCTTGGATCCCAAGCAGATTATCGAGGTGCGCAAGCTCATCAAGAGCCTGGCGGGGGAGCACACCATCATCCTCTCCACCCACATCCTGCCCGAGGTGAGCATGACCTGCGACCGAGTGGTGATCATCAACCGCGGCCAGGTGGCGGCCATTGGCACGCCTGCCGAGCTGACAGCCCAGCTCCAGGATCGGCAGCAGGCAAAGCTGGTGGTGGGGGCAACCGAGGCAATGGCCATCCGGACGGCCCTGCAGCCTTTGCCCCAAGTGGAGGTGGTGAGCCTACAGCCCTTGGCGGCGGATCCCTCCCGCTGGCAGGTGCAGCTCAAGAGCAACGCTGCCGCGGACGGCTGGATCCCGGAGGTGGCCAGGGTGCTGGTGCAGGCAGGGATCGACCTCTACGAGATAGGCCGTCCTCAAGCTTCTTTGGAAGAGATTTTCCTGCAGCTCACCACCCAAGAGGGATCCGAGGGCCTACTGGAGGAAGCGGCATGAACGGAGCAATTGCCATTTTTCGTAAGGAATTGCGCGGCTACTTCACCTCGCCCATCGCCTATGTGGTGGCCGCGGTGTTTTGGGGACTGGCGGGGTTTTTCTTCTTTAATATTCTGGTGCGGGTGATCAGCTTTTCTCAGCAGGTGGATCTTTTCGCCCAGTTCGGCCAGGAGAACCCTTTTGACGCCGCCACCATCCTGTCGCAGCAGTTTCTCAACCTCTTGGGCACCCTCTCCTTATTTCTATTGCCCATCTTCACCATGAGCTCCTATGCCGAGGAGCGGCGGCGAGGCACGATGGAGCTGCTGGCTACTTCTCCCATCACCAACTTGGAGGTGGCCCTGGGCAAATGGTTGGCGGTCTGGGTGTTTTTCATCACGCTGCTGCTGCCGCCGCTGGTCTACCATGTGCTGGTGCTGAGCAGCGCCAACCCGGCAGTGGACTACCGCCTGACCCTGATGGGTTATGTGGGCCTAACCCTGCTGGCGGGTAGCGTTATGGCCTTGGGGTTGTTTATCTCTTCTCTGACAGACAGCACCCTCATCGCAGCAGTGGCCACCTTTGGCTTGATTTTGTTGCTCTGGGTGATCGACGCGGCAGCCGGCCAGGAGGAAAACTGGATTGCTGCAACGCTGCGGCATGTATCTTTGCTGCAGCAATACAGCAACTGGGTGCAAGGGATCCTCAGCAGCAGCAGCCTCATTCTTTTCTTGAGCATCATCGTCCTGGGGCTGTTTGCCACGGTGCAATCGGTGGAAAGCCTGCGCTGGCAACAGAGCTGAGGTCAGATGGGAGGAGTGTGGTGTTTGCGGCAGCGGTGCGGAGCATTATGAAGGACTGGCGCGCGTTAAAGGACTGGACAGGGATCCTGGGCATTGGCGTCATCGCCATCGGCCTGGTGGTGGGATCCGCCTTCACCGGTTGGACGGCTGTGCCCCTGAGCATGCTGGCAACAGGTTTGGCCCTGCTGGTGGTTTGGGGCATCACCCACCGGCAGGAGGTGGGGGTCTTCCTCGGTCTGCGTTCCACCCAGACCAACGCCAACATCCTGGTGGCGGTGGCGGCGATGGCCGTCATTCTAGTGCTGGTGAATGTGGTGGCGGTGCGCTACGACCTGCGGCTGGATCTCACCGAGGAGGGCCTGTTTACCCTGTCGCCCCAAACCCGGCAATTGGTGCAGGGATTGGTGCAGCCGGTCAAAGTTTGGGTGGTCACCACTGCGCCGGATCCCAACTTGCGGGAACAACTGGAGCGCTATCGCCGCCTCAACCCCAACCGCTTCCAGTTTGAGTTTGTGGATCCCAACCGGGATCCCCTGACCATTCAGCGGCTGCAGGTGACCCAGAACAACACCCTGGTGGTGGAGGCCGGAGAAAGCCGGCAACAACTGCCTCAGCCCCCTGCCCCTGATCTGGAGAGCAAACTGACCCCCGTCCTGTCCAAAGTGGTCAACCGAGGGGAGTTGCTGGCCTATTTCGTGCAAGGGCACGGGGAAGTGGGGCTGGAAGCGAGGGAAGGTACTCCAACTCTGGCCCAGGCGGCGGCAGCCCTGGGTCAGGAAGGCTATCGGGTAGAGCCCCTCAACTTGGTGCAATCGGGGATCCCAGAAGAGGCGGATGTCCTGGTGCTGGCGGGGCCACAGCGGGCTTTGTTCCCCGGCGAGGTGGAGAAACTGCAGGATTATCTGGCGAAAGGCGGACGGCTGCTGTTGCTGATCGGGCCGCGGGTGGAGGCTGGCCTGGATCCCTTGCTGGAAGAGTGGGGCGTGGTCTTGGGGGATGACATCCTCATTGAGGTGAGCAGCGTCAGCCAACTGTTGGGGACAGGGCCGGCGGTTGCCCTGGTTACTACCTACGGGGATCACCCCATCACCGCCCCCTTGGCGGCCCAGCGGCTAATGACCCTGTTCCCCCTGGCCCGCTCTGTGGAAACCGAAGCCCGCGAAGGGATCCAAGCCACGCCCCTACTGCGCACCAACCCGCAAAGCTGGGGGGAGACCAGTCCTGACCTGGAACGTGGCCCCCTGCAATTCGATCCGGAGCAGGACAAGCCCGGCCCCCTCACCTTGGGTGTTGCTTTAACCCGCCGTTTGGACGCCGACCCAGAACAGGGCTCGGGATCCCGGCAGGAGGCCCGCCTGGTGGTGATCGGCAATGTCAACTTCGCCCTCAACGGCAACTTGCGGCAGCAGGGCAACCGGGATCTCTTCTTGAACACCCTCAACTGGCTGACTGAGCAAACGGAGCAGATCTCCATCCGCCCCAAATCCATCACGGATCGCCGTCTCACCCTGACCGGTCAAAACTTCCGCTGGCTGGTGCTGGGATCGACGGTGCTTTTGCCCTTGGCGGCCCTGGGATCCGGAGCTGCCCTGTGGTGGCAAAGACGGTAGAGCTGGAGGAAAGCAGGCATGTTCAAGCGAACCACCTGGATTCTCCTGGGTTTGGCGGTGGCCTGTTTGCTGGGCTACTTCCTCTTGGACAACATCCGGCAACTGCGTCAGGAGCAACAGGCGGAGCGAGCGCGGCTGTTCCACTTTGCCACCGATACCATCGCCCGCATTGAAATCCGCCAACAGAAAGAGGGGGAACCCGTTCGCGGCAGCGGTGCGGAGCACTTGGAAATCCTTTTGGAGCGCACTCCGGAAGAAGAGGGATCCCGCTGGCGGATTGTCAGTCCCATTCAGTCAGCGGCGCTGGACTTCCCCATTGAGCAGTTGCTCAACACCTTCTCCCGACTCACTCCCCAAATCACCCTAGAGGGGGCCACCGACCTAGCCGCTTTTGGCCTGGATCAGCCGCGACACCAAATTGCCCTTTTCCCCAAAGAAGGGGATCCCTACCGCCTAGCCATCGGCAACGACAACTTCGATGGCTCTGGCTTCTACGCCCAGCCCGAAGGGGGACAGGTGGTGCTTCTAAGCAGTGCCCAGAAGGGATCCCTGTTGCCCTCCCTACTGGCTTTGCGGGACAAAACCTTGCTTCGGTTTGACACTGCCGAGGTGAAGGCCCTGCAAGTGCAGTTGGCAGAGGCGGAGCCGGAAGTTGTTCGCCTGCAGCGGCAAGACGATACTTGGCAGATTGTCCAGCCCCGCGAGCTGCCTGCCGATGAGATCAACGTCAACCGCTTGCTCAATACTCTGGCCCGCCTGCAGGCCGTGGAGTTCCCCGCCGAGACCCAGACGGATCTAGCCCCCTATGGCTTGGAGCAGCCTTCCGCCCGGCTGACGGTGGAGCTGGAGGGCGGCAAAACCCTGAACGTCGCTTTGGGATCGGAGAAAGATGGCCAGGTGTACGTCATCACCTCTGAGCACCCGGCAGTAGCCACCTTGCTCACCTCCACCGCCAATATTCTCCGCTCTGACTTGGAAGAGCTGCGGGATCACCGCATTGCCCGCCTCAATCCCAACCAGGTAGGTCAAGTGACCCTGGAGTCGCTGGGGGAGCGGGTTACCCTTAACCCTCTGCCGCAGGAGAAGGGATCCCTGGAGCTGCGCTGGGAAAACCCGGAGCAACCGGGCCAGCCTGTGGATCTCGGCTCTCTGTTCTCCAGCCTAAATGCTGCCCGCGCCAAGGAGTTTGTGGAACAGGCCGACGCGGAAGCCCAGAGGGTGTTGTCTGAGCCCGACCTACGGCTGACCTTTGAGCCCAAACCCGACGCCGAGCAGGATCCCTTGGCCCTGAGCTTGGCCGCCTCTGGCTTGCGGGCCTATGTGCAAAGCAGCCGCCAGCCGGACATTGCCGTGATCGAGCTGAGCACCTTCAACAGCCTGGAAACCGAAGTGAATCGCCTCTTGGAAGGCCAGCCGGAGAGCAAGGACTCCGCCCCACTCACGCAACCGCCTTCCACCCCCTCGCCCCCGAGTTCCTAGAGCCTTAGCCAGCAGAGGTAGCTGTCTTCTCCTCCGCGGTTTGGGTTGCTTTTTTCAGGGCTTCCCCTTGTATCGTCAACACCGAGCAGGGGGCGCGGTGCAGCACGTAGTTGCTGACGCTGCCCAGAAACAGCTCGCTCAGGCCGGAGTGGCCGCGGCGGCCCACCACCACCAAGTCCGCATCCCAAGAGCGGGCCAGATCGCAGATGACCCGACCGGGGTTGCCGTAGTTGAGGGTGTACTCAGCGCGGATCCCGTGCTCAGCCGCTTTCTCCACCAGCGAGCGCAGGTAGTCCATCTGGTTTTGCTCGAAGATGGCACATTGCTCCCGGTAGGACTGCCACAGCTCGGCGCTGATGGTGGAGCTGTAATCTACCCCCAGGATCATCGGCGGCTCTGGGGCGCCCGGCTCTTCCTGAGACAGAACATGGAGAATCATCATCTGGGCCTGCATGGCCTTGGCCACTTGGACGGCCTTTTGAAATACTCCCTGGCTCAGCTCCGACCGATCCACTGCCACCAAAATCCTGCTGAACATATTGGCTTCCTCCAGATGGCTAACAGCGGGGCACAAGGCAGAAGCAGCGTGACTTCGGGGTTGACCTCTGACCCCTTTTCCCTCGACTCCAAGCTCCCCTCTGCTCTGCCCCACCTATCTGTGTTGTAGAAGATTTGGGCGAGAAAACCCCAGATATCTTGAACAAACTAGGCAGATTGGCAACGAAAGTTCAGAGATCTTGACACCGGTCAGAAGGCATCGCCTTGGGCTGCCCACTCCAACACCGCCTGCAGCGCCTCGGCCTGCTCTTGCCAGACTTGATCGAGGGGAGTGCCCCGCAGGATTTCCAGCGTTAGGGTTGGGATCCGCCGTTCCTGCCCTGCCCAAGTGCCCAGAGAACCAGGGGTAGGGTAGCCAATGTCGGCGGTAATGGGCGAGCCGTTGCAAGCGGCCATCACCTGGGCCAGCTCAAGGGCAGGGCCGTTGTAGTTCACGCAGGGGTGCGCCTGGCAGGAGTGGGCAGAAAGGATAAACTGGGGCTGAATCCGGGCCAAACTCGTCAACAACACTTGCGTTTCGGGCTCGGAGCCTGGGGCCGATCCGGGCGGATAGCGAGCTTCCAAAGAGGCCGGGATCCAATCTTGGGTGGGCAGATTGCGGTTGAGATCGACGCCGTTGGCATTGAGCCGTTGCCCCAAGGCACAGCCATCCGGGTTCAGGCGTGGGATCGCCCATAGGGTCGCTTTCCCGGCCAGGGATCCCCATTTCCCAGAAGCCACATAGCGCTCGATCAGGGCATAGCCCTCCACCTCATCCCCGTGTACCCCGCCGAGCAGCAGCAAGGAGCGGATCCCTTGGGTGAGCTGCCAAAGGTGAATAGGACGCCCCTGCACCGAGTAGCCGATGACCCGCAGGGATCTCAAAGGTTCACCCGCAGCAAGTTCCTGAGACATGGGGGATCCCGGCAAGTCTCGCAACCGTTAGAACGGGAGATCGTCCGGCTCCGGTGGGGAAACCACATCCCCCTCAGAGGATTCCACAATCGCCGGTTCGCCCATCCCCGTCAGGGAGAGAACGCGAGCGGATCCCAGCTGATGGACACGGCGCGCGGTGATCTCGGCCAGCTTTTCCTTGCGCCCATCTCGCTCCACCACATTCATGTGCAGTTGGCCTTCCACTGTGATTTGGTCGCCCACATGGCAGGTGTCCACCACCCTTTTGGCCAGTTCTCCAAAAGAGGAAACGCGCACCCGGTAGGGCGGCTCATCCGGGCGCAAGCTGGGAAAGCCAATCACCAAGGACGCAACAGCTAAGTTATCAGGGGTGTAGCGCAGCTCTGGCTCAGACAGAACCTCGCCCATCAACACAATCGAGTTCATAACGGAGCCATCCAGGGATAAGGGGCAGCTCAGCGCACTTCCATCATGCCCGCAGGCGGGGATCCCGTCAAACCTAGCCGACGCGGAGAGTCATGTGGCGCAGCACACTCTCGTTGATGCGCAGGTTTTTCTCCCAGGCAGCCACCGCATTGGGTTCGGCTTCGTAGTTGAACTGGATGTACAGACCCTCCTTGAACTTTTTCATCTCAAACCCGGCAAAGCGGCGCTTGCCCCTATTGGTAATCTCCACGTGGGTTACTCCGTTCTCTCGCAGGATTGCCTCCTGACTGCTGAGCAGTTGTTCGAGGGGTTCATCTGACAGATCAGGACGCACAATCAGCATCGTTTCGTAAGCGCGGGGCATGGAAGCGAGTTCTCCTTAGAATCCAGTGGTAGAGACGCAGTGGACTATACTAGCTTTTCTTTCCCACAACCGAAAAGGCTGCCGCCCAATTCCCATACCCTGGCCGCAGCAGCCAATGCAGGTGAGGCTGCTCACAAGAGGGGATCCATTGTCCGATACAATAGGGATTGCTTCATTGGCCGCTGGTTGGCCCGGCCAAGACACGCTGAATCGAGAGTTGGGATTCCAAGCATGAGCGCAGACGAAGTTTATAGCCGTGTTCGCAAGATCGTGTCCGATCAACTGGGCGTGGAAGATGACAAAGTGACCCCAGAAGCCAATTTCCAGAACGACCTGGGGGCCGACAGCCTTGATACGGTGGAGCTGGTCATGGCTTTTGAAGAGGAATTCGATCTGGAGATCCCCGATGAAGATGCAGAAAGGATCGCCACCGTGCAAGACGCTGTCAACTACATCCTCTCGAAGAAAGCTGCCTAATCTGCCTCCATACCCCTGGGCTAACACCGGACGATGGCTACTCTGGATCCCGCCACTGCTCTCAGGCCAACCCGCCGCGTTGTGATTACGGGGCTGGGCGCGGTCACCCCCATCGGCAACTCTCCTGCCGAGTTTTGGCAGAGCCTGCTGGCAGGGCGCTGCGGCATTGGGCCGATTACCCATTTTGATGCCTCCCGCCACGATTGCCGTATTGCCGGAGAGGTGAAGGGATTTGATCCCCTCGACTACTTGGATCGCAAGGATGTCAAGCGCACCGACCGCTTTGTGCACCTGGCGATGGCGGCCACCCGGCAAGCCTTGGAGGACGCTGACTTTCGCATCACCGCTCTCAACGCTGAGCAAGTGGGGGTGATCTTGGGCACCGGCATCGGCGGCATCCGCGTCTTGGAAGAGCAGCAGACCATCTATCTGCAGAAAGGGCCAGATCGCTGTAGCCCCTTCATGGTGCCCATGATGATCGCCAATATGGCTGCGGGTCACCTGGCCATTCATTTTGGCGCCAAAGGCCCCAATTCCTGCACAGTTACGGCCTGTGCCTCTGGCTCCAACGCCATTGGCGATGCCTTTCGGCTCATCCAGAGGGGAGAGGTGCAAGCGGCGATTACAGGTGGCACGGAAGCGGCGGTCACCCCTTTGTCCATGGCGGGGTTCAGTGCCATGAAGGCCCTTTCCACCCGCAACGACACCCCGGAGCAAGCCTGTAGGCCCTTTGATCGGGATCGGGATGGCTTTGTCATGGGGGAAGGAGCAGGGATCCTGGTGCTGGAGGAGTTGGAGCATGCCCGCGCCCGCGGGGCCAAGATCTATGCGGAGATAGTCGGCTATGGCCTCACCTGCGATGCCCACCACATGACCAACCCTGCCCCCGGCGGCGAGGGAGCGGCCCGGGCGATGCGGCTGGCCCTCAAGGATGCCGGGCTTCAGCCTGGGGATGTGCAACACATCAATGCCCATGCCACCAGCACCCCTGTAGGGGATATCGCCGAGGTCCAGGCCATCAAGTCGGTCTTTGGCGAGCATGCCCCCCGTTTGGCCATCAGCGCCACCAAGTCCATGACCGGCCACCTGTTGGGGGGAGCGGGCGGCATTGCCACGGTGGCCACAGCTTTGGCCATCCACCACGGCTGGGTTCCTCCTACCCTCAACTTGGACAACCCTGATCCCGAGTGCGAAGGGCTGGATTTTGTACCCCACAAGGGGCGGCAGATGGCTGTCGAGGCCGCTTTGGTCAATGCCTTTGGATTTGGTGGGCACAACGTCACGCTGGCTTTGCGCCGCTACTCTCCCGATTGAAAGGCTTGGCCTATGTCTTCTCCCGAAAGTTCGTCGCCCTCAGTTCGTCAACAAGCCTTGGCCGCTTTGACGGCGGAGCTGGCGCAGCAAGGCCACCCGCCCGAATATGCTCAGCACATGGCGGCGGCGGTTATTTTTCAAGCGGACTTGGATCTGTGTGCAGCTCAATTGGCGCGGGTGCTCAGTTGGCTGAAGCAAAACCATCCTCAGCTCTATCCAGAGGCAGTGCAATTGGTGGACACCACTCGGGAAGAGTTCGAGCGTCGCGTCCAAAATGGATAGACAAGCCATCTGCTTTGATGCAGTTGGGTTGCGGTCGTTAGCAGAGGGTAATGTCGCCCATATGGGGCTGCAAGGGGTGATCTTGAGCTGGAGTGGGGTGGTGGCCGATGACGAGAGCCTGCACCTACAGGCCATCAACCAACTGCTGGTGGAAGAGAACCTGCGCCCCTGGAACCTGTGCTGGCCGAAGTCGGGATCCCCTGGGCAGCGGGAGCTTTACCGGCTGCAATACCTGGGCCGACCGGATCGAGAGCGCCTGCCGGCTCTGTGGGGGGAGCAGGGGCGGGTGCTCAACCCCAAGCAGCTGGAAGAGCTGCTGAAACGCAAGGCCCTATACTACCGACAGGCTTTGCAGGGGCAGAGGGAATTGCCTCTCATTCCCGGTTTGGCGGAAACTTTGGAGACGCTGGAGCGGCTGCAACTGAAGGTCGGCCTGCTGTGCGGCCAATCGGCAGCCGAGGTGGCCGCTTTTCTAGAGCGCTTCCAGCCATGCTGCCCGGCCCTGACGCGGTTGACCGATGGGGGATCCTACCGAGTGACGGGGGATGATGCAGGCCCAATGCTTTCCCCAGGACACTTGCACCGCCTGCTTTTGCAGCGGATGGAATTGCCTGCCCAGGAGTGCTTGAGCATTGAAGCCACCTACCCCGGCATTCAGGCAGCCCGTTCGGCAGGGATCCCGGTGCTGGCTCTGGCCACCTTCTTTCCTCTGCACATGCTGCAGCGGCGGGCCAATTGGGCGGTGGACGGCTACCATCAGGTGGAATGGGATCGCATCCGGAACTGGTTTGCCGGCGGGCAAAACCGTCCTTCGACCCCAGTTGAAGCAGAAGCGGAGGCCGGTTCCTTCAAGGGATCCCAGGGAGGTCAGCCCCAGCCCTAGGGCAGGATCAGCATGCCATCCCCAAAGGAATAGAAGCGATACCCCTGGTCGACGGCCTCTCGGTAGAGATCCAGCAGCCTTTGCCGCCCGATCAGCGCAGCCACCAGCATCATCAAGCTGGAGCGGGGCAGATGAAAATTGGTGACCAGTCCCTGAACCACCCGCCAGGAGTAGCCGGGGTAGATGAATAGATCGCTTTTCCCCTGCCAAGGCTGCAAGGTGCCAGAGGCTGCCGCGGTTTCCAAAGAGCGCACCACGGTTGTTCCCACCGCGATCACCCGCCCCCCTCGGGCTTGGGCTTTTTGGATGGCTGCCACCGTTTCTGCCGGCACCTTGAGCCACTCGCTGTGGAGACGATGCTCGGTTACCCGCTCCGCTTCCACCGGTCGGAAGGTACCCAGGCCGATGTTCAGGGTGATGTAGGCCGTTTGGATCCCTTTTTGGGCCAGCCGCTCCAGCAGCTCCTGGGTAAAGTGCAGCCCTGCCGTGGGAGCAGCCACCGAGCCGGGGTGTTTGGCCCAGAGGGTTTGGTAGTCTTCAGGGCGAACTTGTCCTGAGCCCGGGGATCCGGAAGCCTTGATGTAGGGAGGAAGCGGGATCCGGCCCACCTGTTCCAGGATTTCCTCAAAAGGTTGCGCCCCTTCCCACTCAAACTGCACCACTCGCCCACCGGTCTCCGGATCCAAATCCAGGACAGTGGCTCTCAGCCCAGAGGGGGATCCCTGCTTGCTCCAAAAACCAATCCGATCCCCCACCTTCACCCGTTTGCCCGGCCTGACCAAAACCCGCCAGCTCCACGCCTGATCCGGCAGAGGTTGCGCAGCGGCAGGGATCCCTTCCAGACAAGGCTCCAGCAGCAACACTTCGACCCGCGCCCCGGAGGGTTCCTTGGCCCCGAACAGGCGGGCCGGGATCACCTTGGTATCGTTGAGAACCAGCAGATCCCCCTCCCGCAGGTAGTCAGGCAGATGGCAGAAGCGGCGATGCTCGTGCCTATCCGGGTACACCACCAGCATCCGCGCCTGATCCCTGGGCTCCACCGGCGTTTGCGCAATCCGATCTGGAGGGAGGGTGTAGTCGTAGGAAGCTGTGAGCAGATCCGGATTGGGCTCCCTATCGCCCAAAGGCTCAGCCTCACCGGGGGGAGCGGCAGCAGGCGAAAAAGAGTCAGGCATGGAGATGAATCAAGATGGGGTTCTACGTGGATCCAGCATAGCCAACCGGATCCCGCCAACCCTCTCCCTTTTGAGGGAAGCAGCTAAACCTTGGCCACCACCACCTGCTGCGGCTGATCCTGATACTTGCCGGCGCGGTCGGCGTAGGTCACTTGGCAGGGATCCCCTTCCAGAAACAGAAGCTGGACCACCCCTTCGTTGGCGTACACACGGCAGTCGGCGCTGGAGGCGTTGGAAAACTCCAGGGTGAGATAGCCCCGCCATCCCGCCTCAGCGGGCGTCAGGTTGGCAATCAGGCCCACCCTGGCATAGGAAGATTTGCCAATGCAGATCACGGTAATGTTATCCGGGACTTGCAGCCGTTCCAAGGACACCCCCAACCCATAGGAGTGGGCCGGGATGATAAAGTAATCGCCCATCTCGTCGTGGTGCAGCTCCACCGCTTCCAGATTCTTGGGGTTAAACCGTTTGGGATCCACCACTGTGCCGGGCACATGGCGGAAGATCTTGAACTCCACCGGCGACAGGCGGATGTCGTAGCCGTAGGAAGACAGCCCGTAACTCAAAACGGGCCGAGATTCAACAGCGCGCACCAGCTCAGGGCAGAACGGCTCGATCATCCCTCGCCGCGCTTGCTCACAGATCCAGCGGTCGTTTTTCAACATGGCTACAGCCGGCTTCCTGGAGAGTGAGGGCACATCTGGTGGACAAGCTCCAGTCTTATTGGGACTCCGCCCCCCTGACGCGACCCGTGTTGCCTAGGTCTTTCGGAGCGGAAACTGTTTGCGCTAGCGGTGCGGAGCAACATGGGCTGCTGTAGGCATAGCACCTGTGCCGCTGACTTGAGGGGGATCCAGAGAGCAGGCAACATTCGCATCGGCAGTGCGGAGCCCTGGGCCTGGGATGCCACGTAGGCGCAGCTGCGTGATCAAGTCCGCCCGCTCCAGAAACGAATCTGGCATCTCCGGCCCGGTGATCACCATGTCCATGGAGATGGGGCGTTGGTCGATTAAGCTCAGCACTTCCGCTTCTGGGATCAGGCCCAACTTCACAGCCAAGCTCAGCTCATCCAACACCACCAAGTCATAGCGGCCACTCCTGACAGCCTCCTGGGTAAATTGCCACAGCTCATCCAATGCCACCCGCTCCTCAGGCTCTAGGTGAGGTGTATCGATGCAGCGGTGCAGGCGACAGCGAACCCACTCCAAGGATCTGCCCAGGGAGAGACGATTTTCGGGCCCCTGATTGATCCCACCCTTGAGAAATTGCACGATCAGCACCCGCGTTCCCTGGCCTGCCAAGCGCATCGCCTGAGCCATGACGGGCGTAAACATGCCCCGGCTGGGGTGGGTGTAAAGCTGCAGGGATCCCTGGGGAACCAACTGGGCGGAGAGGGATCCATTCTGCTGAAGGAAAAGCTCGCCGGCAGCAGGGCTGGCTTGAGCCGCAGGCTGTTTGGCGCGGGCTACAGGAAAGGCATCCTTGGGGGAGGGCATAGGATTTGGGGAGGCAGTGCAAACCACGTTCTAATCTCACGAGCAGGCTAGTGGACACGGCCCTAGGTTATAGGGCCTACAAGTGGTGGAGAGCGTCGGCTATGGATTCCATGAAACACCACCTGTGCGTATCCGTCAACGAGTCGGTTCTGCTTCCGGCCAGCATACAAATCATCCTAAATAGAGTGATAGAAAATACAATCCTTGCCCATCCTAGCTTTTCGGCACGAGAGGCAATACCTGAAAAGAAAAGCTTTGACAGAGGATCTTAATAAAATTTCAGGCCCAGCACAAAAGCTTGTGTGCAGGGCTACCTTACTTGAGTATAGAGGTGCTCTATAAAAATTCGAGGAAAAGATAATTTCTTCCAAATAAGGTTGACTCTCACAAACGGGAATGCCAGCACCGGCAGCCTATCCACCGAGAGCAGCGAGACTTAGCCCACCCCAGAAGCCTTGCCCGACAGGAGCTCCACTCTGTCGGGAGTTGGATAGATCCACACATTGCCGAACATTCGCAGTGGAAAGAATTGCGACCACAACTCCAAATACTTAATTTCCAGACTCGAAATTAACAAAATGCAAATTCGTCAATTATATTCGTCAAAAAATGATTTATTGACAATATTTTTGAGAATCGCATCCGATTCAGCGAGAAACACAAGGGATTGTGTACATTTTAGATTCTGAGGCCGTTTTCTTCGAGAGATTGACTCTTTAATTATTTTTCTTACCGATCTCGGAGCCGATATTTCCATTTAATTTAACCTCTATTTCTACTCTGAGAAATGAGCATTGGGCATTCAGTTTGGATCCCATTTAAGATTGACCTGCACAAGCTCCGGAGCTTTGGGTGCCGAGATTGCCGGGATCCAGAGCCGAGTCCTTTCCTTCTTGAGAAGTCTTCTCCTAGCAAGGTAGATCCAATCCTGGAGAATACCTGATCCCTCATCCAAGCAGCCGGGAAGTCCAGGGATCCCACCCTCGATCCCTGGATCAAAAAGACACTTCCTGCCAGTACGAAAGGCTGCCTTTGTTCTCTGCTACCGACTTGGACTTGGGAAAAATCCCAAGCCATTGTGAACTCGGGGTGTGCGCCGCCGGGAGGGACTGGGATCCGTCTCACTGTTGGGTGGGCTGGCTTCTGGGTGTCGGTGTTCCAAATTGACGGCTTCTCCCCCCAGCACCAAGGTGGAAGCATTGCCCCCATCCAAGTTCAGGGCATGGCGACAGCCCAATTGCTGCATCAACTGTGCCATCTCCAGCAGGGTGAGCCCTTGATTTTCCTGGGCATTGCCGGCGGTCACCAGCAGCAAATGTCCGCTGTCCAGTTGGCCAATGGCACTGCGGGCGGCTCGCTGCCTGCGAAAGAGGGGTTGAAATGCCTCCAATCGGGCATCCAAAACCACCTGTCCATCCAAGAGCAAGAGCGGCCCTGCCCCTAGGATGTGGGGATAAGCTTCCAGCTCGGGCGGATCCAAGCGCAGATGAAGGCTGAGGCGATCCCCGGGAACCAGCTTGCGGGCTTCTAGGGCACCTTCTAGCCCCCGCCCTGCCAATACATACCCCTCGCTGGGAATCCGTACCGTCAAACTGCCGGCCAGGCCCGCCACCAGAATTTCTTGCACCTGATCCTGCCGCACCATCACGAGCATTTCGTCGTCCGTTTGGGTGGTGTAGGTGGATCCCCAGTCGGGGGTGAACTGGGAGATGCCGGGCAGGATATAGCCTGTATTGATGCCCACCACCGGGATCCGGTCCCCAATGGCATTGCGCAGCTCTGCTTGCATCCGCAAACGGGCAAAGCGCACGGATCCCCCTTCTTGCCCTGCCGTCCCATCCGACCAGGCGATGACCCCACGACCCAAAATGGGGCTGGAGATCCAACGGCCATCCCGACGAATTGCCCCCAGCGGCTGACGGGTGTTGCGGTTGAAAAACCCACCGTTAATGGCGGCTACTGCTCCCTGTTCGGGGCCAAAGGAAGACAGCTCCCCCAGACCCACCAGCCCCGCAGGTGCAGCCCAGATAGGCCGCAGTTGGCCCGCTGCGAGAGAAATGACCACGATAGAAACGGGGATCCGATTGTCTCCAACCCAAACCTCCTTCTGGTACAAAGGGATCCCTTGCACCACCCGCACCGGCTGCACACCGAGGGTCACCTGAGCTTGAGCAGCCACGCTGGGCAAAAAGAGAGCAGCAGTGCAGGCTAACCCCCAGCCCATGACCCAGGCGCTCAGCTTGGTTTTGGACATGTCTTCACGTCTTTAGGGCTTCACCATTGTCATTGGGAGATGATTATCCCCCTGCGGCAAAGGTTCCCATCACAATGAGCGACAACAGGATCCCGGGAAAGAGCAGCGTCACCAAGATCAGCAGTTCGGATAGGGTCATTGGGGAATGCTACCTACTTAAGGATTGAGCCAACACAGCAGCCCTAATTTTCACCCTAGCGATCCTATGGAAGTGGCCCAGGATCCCTTTGGGATCCCTTAACACTCGATCACCGGTTTTTGCGGCTGCCCGTGCATGCCATCTCCGGCAGTATCCTGGCAAGGGGAAAGCCTCATCCAACGGTTCCTATGGGCATCCAAGGCAAACGCATTGCCGTCGAACCCGGCCATCTTCGCCCCTGGCTCAAAGAGGCTGTTTTGGCAGGGGGTGGCGAAATTGTGCCCCTGGCAGAAGCAGAAGCCTTGGTCTGGGCCGATGCCTTTGATGTGCCCGGCCTGAAGTGCTGTCTGGCGGAAGGGAAAGGGATCCGCTGGGTGCAGTTGCCCTGGGCGGGGGTAGAGCCTTTTGTCCGGGCGGGAGTCTTGGATCCCGCTTATGTGTGGACTTGTGGCAAGGGAGTCTATGCTCAACCGGTGGCAGAACATGCCTTGGCCTTGACCTTGGCCGGCTTGCGCGACTTGAAGATCCGCGCCTTGGCCCAAACGTGGCAGGAAGGCTCCGGTACCAGCCTCTGGGGCAGCCGCGTGGTCATTTTTGGGGCCGGGGGCATCGCCCAAGAGTTGATCAAGCTGTTGCAGCCTTTTCAGTGCTCCATCGACGTGGTGCGTCGCAAGGCGGATCCCTTGCCGGGGGCCACGCGGGTGGTGACGCTCGCGGAACGGCAAACGGTGTTGGCAGGGGCAGATGTGGTGATCCTGGCTTTGGCCCTCACGCCGGAAACCGAGGGGATCATCGCCCAAGCTGAGTTGGAGCAGATGGGATCCCAGTGCTGGCTGGTGAATGTGGCGCGAGGCAAGCACATCGTGACCTCCGACTTGGTGGCCGCCCTGCAGCAGGGGGTCATTCGCGGGGCCGCCTTGGATGTCACGGATCCCGAGCCCCTACCGGATGGGCATCCCCTCTGGAGCTTGCCCAACTGCCTGATTACCCCCCACACTGCTCTTACCGATGCCATGATTGTCCCAGCCCTCTCTAAGCGGGTGCGAGAAAATGTGCGGCGCTTCCGGGCCGGGGATCCCTTGCTGGGGGTGGTGGATCCGGTTTTGGGGTATTGAGTCCTCTAGCCCCCCTCCCTTGGGGAGCCTGGGATCAGAAACATTTGGCGCCAAACCCTACTGCGAAGCCATCTCCCGCACGCGGGCAGCAATGGCCTTGGCCATCTCCTGAGTGCCGACGGGATCCCCTGTGGCCAGGTCATAGGTGACCTGCTTGCCCTCGGCGATCACCGCCTGCACCGCCGCCTCCACCCTTGCGGCAGCCTCCCGCTCTCCTAGGTAGCGCAGCATCATCGCCCCGGAGAGGATCAGAGCGCAGGGGTTGACTTTGTTTTGGCCGGCATATTTGGGAGCAGAGCCGTGAATGGCCTCAAAAACCGCAATGCCGTCGCCGATGTTGGCCCCCGGCGCCACCCCCAGCCCGCCGATCATCCCCGCGCACAAGTCGGAAATGATGTCCCCATAGAGGTTGGTGAGCACCAGCACATCGTAGAGCTGCGGCTTTTGCATCAGTTGCATGCACATGTTGTCCACGATGCGATCTTCAAACTCGATGTCGGGGTACTCCTGGGCCACCTCCCGCGCCACCTGCAAAAACAAGCCATCGGTGAACTTCATGATGTTGGCTTTGTGAACTGCCGTCACCTTCTTGCGGCCATTCTGGCGGGCGTACTCAAAGGCAAATTTGACAATGCGGCGGCTGCCGAAGTCCGAAATGGGCTTGATGCCAATGGCGGATCCCTCGCGGATGGGTTTGCCGGAGAGGCGCATCATTTCCTCCCGCGCCTGGATGGCTTCCGGCGTGCCCCGTTCAAACTCGATCCCGGCATAGAGATCTTCAGTATTTTCCCGCACCACCACTAGGTCAATGTCTTGAAAAGGGCTTTTGACACCGAGCATGGATTTGGCCGGGCGCAGATTGGCGTAGAGATCCAGCTCCTTGCGAATGGCTACGTTGACCGAACGAAAGCCAGTACCTACGGGAGTGCCAATCGGCCCTTTGATCGCCACTTTGGTTTCCCGAATGGACTCCAACACCTGGGGCGGCAAGGGGGTGCCGTATTTCTCGATCACCTCCACTCCTGCTTCTACCGGGATCCATTCGAACCGAACCCCAGTAGCCTCCAAGACCGTGGTCATCGCCTTGGCCACTTCCGGGCCAATGCCATCCCCAGGGATCAAAGTCACACGATAGGCCACAGATGCTTCTCCTCGCAGTGTCAACGACAGCGCAAAAACTCCGTCCTGCCGGCGTGAGAGGATCCCTCCACCAGACAGGTTAGAGAACCGGGAACCCTTGAGCTTAAACGACTATAGAACAGGTTGAGACTGAAAATGCTGCGTCTGCTACCTCAGAAAAGGGGGGGCTAGCCGCAAGATCGGGGACTCGGCGGCAGAGGGACTCGCAGCTCTACAACTGTGCCACTGCCAAAGCGGCGATTACGCCAAGCAATGCTTGCCCCGATCAACTCGGCTCGGTAGCGCATGTTGAGCAACCCGTGTCCATGGCCAGACGGCTGGGCGGGATCCGCCCCGCTCTTGGACTCCGGCATACCACAGCCATCGTCGATGATCTTCAGCTCCAAGTGGGTGTAGGGAGCCTGAGGGTTGGTAGAGGAACCCGCGTCCTGTTGCGCCTTGGGCTGAATGATGAGATCGATGCGCCGTGCCCCCGCGTGTTTGACAATCAGAAAGCTGGCTTCCAGAGGTGTCCGGCTCAGCAGAGCCAAAGCCCCCAGCCGCTCCTCCCCCCGGTTAATCGGGTAGGCAACAAAGCCTCGCAAGCCATTGGCCTTCACCCACTCTGGGGCGGGCATCCAGGCTTCTTGGGCGGGATTGTTGCTCAAAAGCGGCAGACCCTCCTGGGCCACCCGTCCCAAAGGGCTGTCGTCAGGGTAGATCCGCTGAATTTGGTCGTGAGCAGGACTGAGCAGGCCGGCATGGGCCACCGACTGAAAACATCCTTCCTGCGGGTCGAAAAACCAAAGGCGAGCTGAGGCTGCACCCAGACGATCCACCATCTGCCGTACCAAGGTCTGGGCCAGCTTGAGCACACACTGCTCCAGCTCCCCCATCTCTACAGAGTCCGAAGAGGATGGGGAAGATAACTGAGAAGAGAGCAGCACCAGTTCTTGGACAATTTGGTTTGCAGCCTGTAGCTGGCGTGACAGCATGGGATCCCGATTGCGGCAGCGGTGCGGAGCACTTTCAACAGAGGCAACCGAAGGCATGACAGCAAGAGATGGGCTTCCATCAACAAGGAACCAACTTCTGCACAGCCTCTAACCGCCCCAAAGCCCAGCCCCGCCGCTGGAGAAGGGCAAAAGATTCCAGCAAATCCGGCCCCTGCAGATCCCCTGTCAGGGCGGCCCGCAAACTCTTCATCAGCAGGCCCTTTTTCATGTTCTGGCCCTTGGCCACCTGATCCACCAGCGGTTTTAAGCTGTCCGCCGAAACCTGGGGCAGCTCGGCAGCAGCCAACGTGGTGGCCATTGCAGCCATAGCCTCTGCCACCCCAGGCAGGCGCAACTGTTCCAGAGCTGGCAACGTGTAGCTGAGGGGCTCCTGAAACAAAAAGCGGCTGAGCGGAGGAGCCTCTGCCAGGCGGTCGATACCATCGGCAATCAGGCGGGCCACATCTTCCAACCAGGTGGGATCCGGCACCTCGGAAAGGTCAAACCCTGCCGCCTGCCAAAAGGGGGTGAGCCGTTCTACCAGTTCTGGCGGAGAAAGCCGCTTGATGTACTGGCTGTTGATCCAGTTGAGCTTGTCCCAGTCAAAGCGGGCAGCCGCACGGTTAACCCGGTCAAAGTCGAACAGCGCAGCCGCCTTTTCCAGAGAGAAAAGCTCTTCCCCATCTGGAGGAGACCAACTGAGCAAAGCCAAATAGTTCTTGAGAGCTTCCGGCAAAAAGCCCAGCTGCTGGAACTCCGTCACCGAAGTTGCCCCATCCCGTTTGGAGAGCTTTTTCCCCTCCGGGTTCAGGATTAAAGGAGAATGGGCGAACTGGGGAGGTTCGTAGCCAAGAGCGCGGTAGAGCAAAATCTGCTTGGGGGTATTGCCGATGTGATCTTCGCCGCGAATCACATGGGTGATGCCCATGTCAATATCATCCACCACCACCGCCAAGTTGTAGAGAGGGTAGCCATCCGCCCGGGCAATGACCATATCCCCCCCCAAGTCCTGGGTGTTCCAGGTAATGGGGCCGCGAATGAGATCCACCCAAGACACTTCCAGGGGCTCCTCGATTTTGAAGCGGATCACCGG
This sequence comes from Synechococcus sp. R6-5, assembly GCF_047461775.1. Lineage (NCBI taxonomy): Bacteria > Bacillati > Cyanobacteriota > Cyanophyceae > Synechococcales > Synechococcaceae > Synechococcus > Synechococcus sp. R6-5. Next base: position 4,355 of record NZ_JANSHV010000021.1, on the reverse strand, counting down.
CTGCCGACCCTCGGCTTCGTAGGCCCGTCGCTGGGCTTCGGTGAGAAAGCGGTGGCGGTTGTCGTAGCGGGGGGCTTTGCCGGCGGCCTTCTGGGCAGCGCGCATCTCCTCCAGCTCCGCCTCGCTGACGTAGCAGCGGTAGGCCAACCCTCGATCCAGAAGCTGCTGTACCACCGCTTGATAGCGCTCGATGCGCTTGGATTGGTAGACCGGCCCTTCGTCCCAGTCTAGGCCCAACCAGGCCAGGCCCGCCAAAATGTTGCGGGTGTAGCGGGGCAAAGAGCGGTCGCGGTCGGTGTCCTCAATGCGCAAAATGAACCGGCCACCGTGGCGACGGGCATACAGCCAGTTGAACACTGCCGTTCGGGCGGTGCCGATGTGCAGATTTCCGGTTGGGCTGGGGGCAATGCGAACACAAACACTCACAGGCTGAAGGCTCCCAAGCAGAGCATCCTGATCCTAGTCGGCGGCGAGATCCTTTGTCATATTGGCCCTCCATTGGGTTGCAGGCGGTTGCCAATTGAGGCATTTCGAGTAGAATCCGCTCTAGCCGCCGGTCAAAAGGTAGGCTGCACGGGGATCAAGGTTGATTGGCAACGTCCAACCTCCCCTTTTTTCCGGTGTTGAGGAAAAGCTGTAGCGCAGGAGGAATCCCAGCACATGCGTCTGACTTTGGCCATTCTTCTGGGTTGTCTGTCCGCCGGGATCCCGATTGGATCCGCCTTGGCCCAAATTGCCTATCCTTCCTATCCGGTGGGAGATGCCCTGGATAGGATCCTGTTGGATACAGGCAGGAATGTGGATCCGGTCATTTTCCCTGAGGAGGTGGTGCGCTCCCAGGCCCGGCAGACCACCGCCTTCTTCACCACGCTGCTGAACCAACGCACCAACATCCCACCCCTGCGCTCGCTAGATTTGCCCAGTCCCTATCAGGCTTCGGTTCGTACCCAGGCCGGGTACTACCGCGTGACCCAGACAGAGCCCGTTTTGGATTTTGAAATCTTGCGCTAGGCAGGGCAGGTATTCGGGGCCTGTTCCAGCGCCGGCCTGTTGCTGTTGCCAAAACGTTGTGTATGAAGCTCCGTTCTACTGCTGCGCGGAAGAAAGCTAGCTAGGGCGGTGGTTGTGCCCTGGTCGGCGTGGCGGAAAGGGCAGTGACTGCCTGGCGGTTGCCTTAAAGCTGTTCACCCAGGAGGGCATGGTTTTTCTCAGCGAAACAGCTCCCTGGAGAGGCGCTCCGCCGGCGCAATCGGACAAGAGGGAACTGGGGAAAGTTGTGTTTGTGAGAGCCTTCATCCTATGGCCCGCTCGCGCGGACGGTAACTGCCTCTCCGGTCAGCGAAAAAGCTCGCGTGGCGGTAATGCGCACCGGCACCAGGGATCCCTGCAGTTGCTCTGGATTCCCTTCAAAGAACACCAAGCGATTGCCGCGGGTACGCCCCATTGCCTGGCGGGGGTTTTTCGGGTTGGGGCCTTCCACCAGCACCTCTTGCACCTGGCCTAGGAGTCGGGCACTGCGGGCGGCGGCCACCTCGGCCACCAGTCGGTTCAGCCGTTGCAGGCGGTCGCTTTTTTCCTCTTCAGGCACCTGGTCGGGCCACTCGGCGGCAGGGGTGCCGGGACGGGGGGAGTAGGCAGCAGTGTTCACTTGGTCAAAGCCGATATCCTGCACCAGTTGCAGGGTTTCTTGGAACTGGGCTTCTGTTTCTCCCGGGAAGCCGACAATGGCATCGGCGCTGATGGCGGCTTCGGGCATGTATTGGCGGATGAGCTGGATGATCTGGCGATAGCGCTCGTGGGTGTAGCCGCGCCGCATCCGCTTGAGCACTTCGTTGCTGCCCGCCTGGAAGGGAATGTGGAAGTGCTCGCAGACTTTGGGCAGCTCGGCGCAGGTGGCGATCAGCTCCTCGGTAAAGTAGCGCGGGTGGCTGGTGGCAAAGCGAATCCGTTCAATACCTTCCACCGAATGGACGAAGCGCAACAAGCTGGCCAGGTTGGTTTTCGGATCCAGATCCCGTCCGTAGGCATCGATGTTCTGCCCCAGCAACGTCACCTCTCGATAGCCTGCTCTGGCCACGTCTTCGATTTCGGCGCGGATGGCCTGGGGCTGGCGGGACTGCTCTTGCCCTCGCACCCGCGGCACGATGCAGTAGGTGCAGCGCTCGTTGCAACCGTAGATAACGTTGATCCAAGCAGTGACCTGGCTGTCGCGACGGGGCTTGGTGATGTCTTCTGGGATCTCAACCGGCTCGGTGGCCACCACCTGGTTTCCGGCTTCCACCTGCGCCAACAGATCCCCAAGGCGGTTCACGTACTGGGGGCCCATGACCAGATCCAGCTCAGGGACGCGGCGCAACAATTTTTCCCCCTCTTGCTGGGCCACACAGCCGGCCACGATCAGCTTGATGGCCGGGTTCTTGCGCTTGCGCTGTGCCTGGATGCCCAGGTAGGAATAGACCTTTTGCTCAGCATTGTCGCGGATGGTGCAGGTGTTGTAGAGAACTAAGTCCGCCTGCAACTCATCTTCGGTGGCCACATACCCCAGGGACTCCAGGATCCCGGCCATGCGCTCGGTATCGGCGCGGTTCATTTGGCAGCCGAAGGTGATGGTGTGGTAGGTGGGAGCAGCCATGGGAAGTAACAGCACAAAGAACCACCATCTTCGAGCTTAGCGGATCCTTAAAAATGGCTGAGGGGTTTGAGACTGAAACGGTTAGTCTAGATAAAAGTTCCTACACCGGCAAAGGCTCATGTTGCCCAAGCATCGCCCCAAGCAACTATCGCTGGGCCCTCTGGAATCGGAAATCTTGGAGATCCTCTGGGATCTGGGCAGCGCCAGCACCCGTCAAATCCACGAGCGCATCTTGGCCGATCCGGATCGGGAGCTGGCCTATGCCTCTGTGACCACAGTTTTGCAGCGCTTGAGCCAGAAGGGCTGGGTGAGCTGTGAGCGCCGCACCGATCCACAAGGGCGGCATTTGCCGATGCTGTGGCGGCCTCGTCTTTCGCGTCAGGAAGCGGCCAGCCTCAGGGCCTTCACCCACCTGCAGCAGTTTTTGGCTGTAGGGGATCCCGATACGGTGGCAGCCTTTGCCGATAGCCTGGATCAGGCCAGTGTGTCCCAGTTGCAGGCGATTGCCGAACGGCTGCGGGCAGCCCGTCAAGCCAGGAGGGATCCGCGATGAGCCACTTGGGCATGTTACTGCTGGGCTTGGGCCTCAGTTGCCTGTGGCGAGCCCAGGTGCGCCTGGACAGGAGTGGGGGATGGGGCCGACGTTGGCAGCGGGCTTGGATCCACTTCTTGCTGCCCCCGCTGCTGTTGCTGACCACTGCTTTGGCCTTGGCCTGGATGGGGCCGTGGGGACAAATGGCCGGGGTGGGGGGCTGGTTCTGCTACGGCTGTGCCCTGCTGTTGCTGGCCGTGGCTGGCGGCGTGGCCTTGCACTGGATTTGGGAATACTGGCGCTCCTATCGACGCGCCCACCTGCAAGCTCTGGCCCAGGTGGATTTGCATGGCTCTCCGGCCTACGTGCTGGATTTGGAGATTCCTTTTGCTGCTCAAGTGGGGGTGTGGAATGCCCAGTTGGTGGTCAGCCGCGGCCTGCTGGAGCAGTTGGATGATGAGCACTTGCGGGCCGTAATCGCCCACGAAGAGGCCCATCGCCACTACCGCGATACCCTCTGGATGTTTGGAGTGGGCTGGCTGCGACGCCTCACCGGCTGGCTGCCCAACACCGAGGCCCTCTGGCAGGAATTGCTCACTCTGCGGGAACTGCGGGCGGATCGCTGGGCGGCCCAACGGGTGGATCCCTTGCTGTTGGGAGAGGCCCTGCTGCAGGTGGTGGGCTATGGCGTGGTGGAGCAACCGGCGGCGGCCTGGGTTGGCTTTGCAATGGCCGTGAGTTCAGACTCAGGGCAACGGCTGCAGGAGCGTATCGATGCCCTGCTGCAGCAGGCAGAGTCAGGGCCCGTCGATCCCCTACCCCATTCTTCTTCCATTCGGGGTTGGGCCTGGTTGGGGTTGTCCCTATTGCCTTTGCTGGCGATCCCGTTCCATACCTGAGGATCTGCAGAATGCGATACTCTGGGTCAGGTTTTCTGGACTTCTAGGGACTTACAGCAGTGCAAACCAACTCTTCCCTTTCTGAGGCGACCGGGTCGGCGTGTGATCCCCTTACGCGGGCGCAGATCCTCATCGAGGCTTTACCCTACATTCAGCAGTACCAAGGCCGCGTCATTGTCATCAAATATGGCGGCGCAGCTATGGTGCATCAAGAGCGACGGGCCGAGGTGCTCCGAGACATCGTCTTTCTGGCCTGTGTGGGGATCCGCCCGGTGTTGGTGCATGGGGGGGG
>NZ_JANSHV010000020.1:0-14728 GCF_047461775.1 Synechococcus sp. R6-5 | reverse complement strand
CGCATTTGGAGACCTGGTAGTACCAGGGATGCGCTTGCTTCACTTCAGCTACCAGGCGCTTGTGCAGGTCAATGGCGGTGGGAAGTTTTTGCTGGTTCTCCAGGGCTTGCCGACAGACTTCTAAGCCCCAGTTATAGGCGTGGCGGGCTACCCCAGCGTGTTGGGCGGCTAGAGTTGTTTGCTTGCGGTTAAGAATGAGTTGCGTCCGAAAACCCAGTAACATGCCCGCCACACCGCAAAGCGTCCATGAGTTCCGTGAAGCTTTCGGCTTGGCGCTCACAAGCCCCCTTTAGCTTTAGGTAACTCATGTTGACTACTGTAGGCTTTTCGGCCTGCTGTTGTCAGCCTCTGGTTTTGTCTGCTGGTTTTGCTGGGGTTGGGGGGGTGGGGACGGCCAGCAGGGATCCCCTGCCACGGGTTGGATGTGCAACTCCAGGTAGCCGGTGGCCGGATCCGGTTGACGGGAGAAGCGGTACTCCGGGCTATCGGCGAGGACAATTTCGGCGGTGGTGTAGATGAGGCAGCCGGGGCGCAGGTGTCCCCCCCAGGTTTGGCCTCGGGCATCGGCAACGGTGAGATGGAGATGGACTCCGTCAGGGCACAGGGATCCACTCAGGGCCAGGATCTCCAGGCGTTCCGACAGCAGGTGATCCCCCATTTGGTCGGCCAGGCGCAGGATGGCTTGGCTGAGGCTGCCGACGGCGCTGAGGACAAACCCCGCTTGCAAGGGCTGCTGCCGGGCCAATCGCTCTAGTTCCTGCTTGAGATCTTGGCCGGGGAAGAGGCGCAAGGGATAAATCTTGAGGGATCCCGGCGGCATGGGCTGGGGCTCCTGGGGGCGGGAAGAGCGGATCCCAAGTCGCCAACCGGGCTTGACCACCGGGCGGGAGCGAGCGATCACCAAGCAGTCATCCGGCAGAGGGTAGCGGGCAGGGATGGTGGAGCCGGCAGCAATGGTGACATCGGATCCCACCTGCAAAGGAGCCACCAACACCGAGTTGGCGCCTGTTTTGCTGCGATCCCCAATTTCGGTGAAGTGCTTTTGCTGGCCGTCGTAGTTGGCGATGATGGTGCCCGCGCCGATGTTGACCTGGGATCCCAGCTTGGCATCTCCCAGGTAGGCCAAGTGGGCGGCATTGCTGTGGGATCCAATCTGGGTATTTTTGGTTTCCACAAAGTTGCCGATGCGGCAATGATCCCCAATCTGGCTGTGGGGGCGCACGTGGGCGTAGGGGCCTATCCAAACCTGGTTGCCGATGCGGCTGTGGCTGACCACCGAGTAGAGAATGTGACACCCAGATCCAATCTCGCTGGACTCGATCCAACTGCCCGGCCCCAGGCGGGTTCCCGAGCCAATGCGGCACACCCCTCGCAGATGGGTTTGGGGCTCGATCACCACATCGGGGGCCAATTCCACCGTTTCCTCGAGGCTGCTGCTATCGGGATCCACAAAGGTGACCCCGGCTTCCATCCAGGCTTCCTTGAGGCGATCCTGCAAAATCTGGTACGCCTGGGCCAGTTGGCGGCGGTCGTTGATGCCCACAATTTCTTGCGGATCGGCAACATCCAGAGCGATGGCTTTGCCCACCCGCTTGACGGCATCCGTTAGGTAGTACTCCTGCTGTGCGTTGTTGCTGTTGAGATGGGGCAAAACCTGGGCCAGAGCCGGCCAGTGGAAACAATACACCCCACTGTTGATGCGGCGATTTTGCCGTTGGGCCGGGGTGCAGTCTCGCTCTTCCACCAGTTCCAGCACCCGCTGTTGGGCATCGCAGAATACCCGCCCATAGCCATAGGGATCCGCCACCTGAGCCGAGAGCAAGGTTACCTCTGGGTTCACCTGGCGGTGGCGCTCCACCAAAGCTTGCAGGGTTTCCGCCCGCAGCAGGGGCACATCCCCGTTGATCACCAGCAGATCCCCCTGAAAATCGCCCAGGACGGGCAACAGTTGCTGAACGGCGTGTCCGGTGCCCAATTGCTGGGCCTGCTCCACAAATTCAACCGGGTACTCCCGCAGGGCTTGGCGCACCTGCTCCTGTTCATAACCCACAATCACCAGACAGCGGTGGGGTTTCAAGGTTAGCACCGTGCGCAGCAGCCGCTCGATCAAAGACAGGGATCCCAGTTTGTGCAGCACCTTGGGCAACTGCGACCGCATCCGGGTACCTTTGCCCGCTGCCAAGATCGCTACCGATAGTTCCCGCTCTGCCATGTTCCTTCCCCGAACCGCCCCCATCAAGTATAGGCGGCGGGATGCTGCTCAAAAATCTTCTAAGGTTGGATCCAAGTTCCTGAGCCCTGTGCGGCCAAAACTGAGCTAGCTTAATGGCACATCTAGCTGGTGCAGTCTATGGCCGAGAGCAGGGGCCCTGATATGCCCCCACAGGATCGTCGGCGGTTAATCCGAGAGGTGGCCGGTTGGCTGGCGATGCTGGGGGTGTTCATTCCAGGGTTGCAGCGCTTCTATATGGGGCACCAACGCTGGGGCTGGGGCTACTTGGTGGCGGGGCTGATGGTGTTCGTTCCCTCCATCCCGCTGCAGATTCTCAGCTACGGGGTACGCGCCCTTTGTTTGCTGGAAGGGCTGTGGATCCTGACCATGAGCAATGCCGATTTCGATTTTCGATTCAACCGAGAGTTGATCGAGCTGGAGTGGACCAGTGTGGAAGGGCGAGAAGCCCGGGATCCCGAACAGCAGTTGGAAAGCCTGTTGAAACAGGGCTTGATCACCCGCGCTGAATATGAGGAGCGCCGCCGGCAAATCCGCAAGATTTCCTGACGCAAGCATCTGCCTGGATAGACAGCCCGATAGATGGATAATGGTTCTGGTGTTGATTTTCCCGGCAATAGCTCCCACCCAAGCTGGGCTCTTTTCTCTCCTCTGTCATTGTGCACCGCCCTTTTGCCTATCTTATGTTGCCAAATCCTCCTCTCGTAGCCATCCCCCTGTTCTCCATCGCGGCAGCCATGCTCTTGGTCTATCTGCCCATGGGGGTGGTGGGCTATGCCCGTGCCCGCGTCGGCTACGACCTGCATGCCCCTCGGGCTATGTTTGATAGGCTACCTCCCTACGGGCAACGGGCCACCTGGGCCCACGCCAACGGGTTTGAGACCTTTGGGATGTTTGCGGCAGCAGCGTTGATCGCCTACATCACCGGCCCTCACTCGGATCCCTGGTATTTTGGCCTCAGCGGAGATGAAGGGGTAGCTGTGCTGTGTGGGGTGTTTCTGCTGGCGCGGCTGCTCTACAACTTTTTCTACATTGCCGATATTCCCATTGGGCGATCCCTCTCCTTCTTGGCGGGATCCCTGGCCACGTTGGGCCTGTTGCTGATTAGCCTGCTGCCTTTTCTCGGCACCGGCCTGGCCTAATCTGGCGAGAGAAACTCCCCCGTCATTTGTTGAGCCTGCCGGTATCCTGGCCCAACCTGCGATACTGGAAAAGGACTCCGTCCTGCTGTCACGAACGGGGCCCTCTTGGTGCCTCTCTTCTGTCCACGGCCCACTACACAACGGTCAGCCATGTACACTCTGGAACTGCTCCTGAAAGGAAACCCTGCCCCTATTGTTGTCCATCAAAAAGAGGAAGAAGCGGCCAACCGGGCCTACCAAAGCATCGTCAATGCTCTGCAGAGTGGATCCCCTCAGAGTTTGGAGCTGACCTGCGACCGCACCGGCAAAAAGGTGTTCCTGCTCACCGGTGAGCTATGTGGCGTGCAAATGACTTCCAAGTCGGGCGGCGCCAGCCCCATGGGAGCCCGTCCCGGTTTTTTGGCCCAGTTGCAAAGCTGAGGACAGCCCTTTTCTCTCTGCCGCTAAGGGATCCCCATGTCTGAGGTGGCCATTCGGGTGGAGAGCCTGACCTTTGCTTGGCCGGAACGTCCGCCGGTTTTGCAGGCGTGCAGTTTTGTCATTCCCAAGGGCCAGTTGTGGATGCTGTTGGGGCCCAATGGCAGCGGTAAGTCCACCCTGTTGCAGTTGTTGTCGGGATCCCTGACCCATCCCCAGCCCCTTTCGGGCCACCTGGAGATTCGCGGTCGGCTGGGCTATGTGTTTCAAAACCCGGATCACCAACTGTTCATGCCCACGGTGGGAGCCGATGTGGCCTTTGGCTTGGGAGCAGAGGCTCTGACCTTGGCGGAAATTCACCAGCGGGTGGAAACAGCCTTGGAGCAAGTCGGATTAAAGCACCTGATCCGTCGGCCCATCCACGGCCTCAGCGGCGGACAGAAGCAACGGGTGGCAGTGGCAGGGGCTTTGGCCCGGCGCAGCGAGGTGCTGCTTTTGGACGAGCCCACAGCCCTGTTGGATCCCGACAGCCAGGCGGATTTGCTGCGGTGCATCCGGCAACTGGTGGATCAAGAAGGCATCACCGCCCTTTGGGTAACCCATCGGCTGGCGGAACTGGAATGGGCAGACGGGGCGATTTTGCTCTCGGAAGGTCAAGTGCGTCAACAGGGATCCCCAGAGCAGGTGCGGCAACGGATTGAACAACTGTTTGGGGCCTGAGGGATCCCTGCGCATCCTGATCCCAAAGAGATCGCGAAAGCGTAGCTGCACCCCCCGGGTGTCCCTGTTTAGAATAGGTAATGTATCCGGTTGATCAATTCGGTTGGCACAAGGTCATTATCCTGAACTTATTCCCCGTCTGGATCGGCTGGTTTCTACTTGTTGATCCGCGATTACGCTGGATCCCTGCAGATTTGCGTCAGCCGGTTACATCAGCGGGCCACCGGCCCCATCTAGTCTAAAGGAGCTTGAGAACATGGGACTGTCTGAAGTGATCGCCAAAGAGCTGGAAAATGCTCGCAACGTCTGCTCTGAGTACGGCGAAGGGGATCCCCACTGCCGTGCGGCCTGGGATGCGGTTGAAGAAGTGCTGGCAGCTCGCAGCCACCAGCCGAGGACTCCCAGCAGCCTAGAGCAGCACTGCGCCGAAAACCCAGATGCTGTTGAATGCCGGGTCTACGATACCTGATTCTCGGGAACCCCACAGAGTGGATGCTCTCTGTCGATTCCGTAGCGATCGACAGGGTTTCCTACTGGGGATCTCCGACAAAATCCAGCGGCCTGCCGGATCCCTGCCGGTAGGCTTTGCTTTCTTGGACTGGAAGGCTTGACTGGGTGCGGTTTCAGGCGCGACGTACAGAGCGCTTTCTTTTTAGGGTCATTTTGATTCAAACCAGGACACTGCACCCGCACTTAAAACGTTAGATGCACAGGGCCAGAAGGCTTTTCCCAGTACCTCGGTCGCCTTGTCCCAACCTGAAACGACTATGAAATTGTGACCTGCATCATTGCCATCCATCAAAACCAGGACAGGGATTCATCAAACTTATGGCTTATGGGATCCCCAGTGCCGGTGGAGAGCGTTTTTCACGAAGAAAGCCTCTGAGCAGAATCAGCCCGCAGCCATTGCCCCACCCACAAGGCGAAAGCTATTCCCAGCAGCAGCAGTTGGGGGAGCAGCGTCTGCCAAGTGGGATATATGCCCAGCCAGCGCAGCTTTGGGATCCCGACCAGGGGGGTGATGGGCAGCCAGTCCGCCACCTGCAGAGCGTGCAGGCCACTGCCCAAAAACTTAAAGCCCAAGTAGAAAATCAGCAGACTTAGACCCCGGAAAAAAACTCCCAGCGGCAATTTCAGCCCCACCTGCAGCAGCAAGATCGCCAGTGCCACCAACACCAGGGATCCCAGGCCGATCCCCAGCCAAAAATCTTTTGCCGAGAGGGAAGGGGCCAACCCCACATAAAACAGCACCGTTTCCGCCCCCTCGCGAAACACCGCCACAAAGGCCAGAAAAGCCAAGGAAAAAACCTGACCCGTGGCCAGTGCCGCCTGCGCCTGTTCCCGCACAAAGGTTTGCCAAGAAGCCACTGCAGCCCGGCGGTGCAACCAAAGGCTGACCGAGAACAACAAACCTGCTGCCACCAGCCCGGTGATCCCTTCCAGCACCTCTTGTCGCGTGTGGGTGAGCATCTGCTGGAAAAACAGCTTCACCAGCAGACCGAGCATCACCGCTGCCAGCAAGCCCGCGGATCCCCCTATCCACACCCAGCGCTTCTGAGCCGATTGCCCGCTCTTGCTCATAAGGGCCAGCAGTGCCACCAGCACCAAGAGAGCTTCCAGGCCCTCCCGCAGCAGAATCGAAGCAGCATCCAGGAACGTGTAGTCCGACATAGGCTCACCCAGACAGGCGGCTCAGTTTTAGCTGGAGCCAAGAGGATTTCTAAGTGGTGGCTGGGATGAACTTGAGGGCAGCAGAATTGATGCAGTAGCGCAAACCCGTGGGTGGGGGGCCATCCCGAAACACATGCCCCAGATGCCCACCGCAGTTAGAGCAGTGGACTTCCGTGCGGGGCACAAACAATTTCCAGTCCGTCTTGGTGCCGATCACATGGGGAGCAATCGGCTCCCAAAAGCTGGGCCAACCGGTGCCACTGTCGTACTTGGCCGCCGAGGAAAACAGCTCCTGCCCACAGCCGGCACAGACGTAGATGCCCGCAGCTTTGTTGTCGTAGTAAGCGTTGCGGAAGGGGGGCTCAGTGCCCTCTTGGCGCAGCACATAGTATTGCTCTTCGGTGAGCAGTTGCCGCCACTCGGCGTCGGTTTTGGTGAAGGGATAAGTCTGTTGGGCCATTGCTCTTTGCTCTCCTGCTAAGCTGAGGGGTGCTGTAATCAACCCGGCCACCGCCAAGGTCAACAGCTCGCGTCGTCGCATGATGAGGTTCATCTGTTGTCGCTGTGTAAGTGGCGGGGAGGCCATCCCTACTAGGGGGATCCATCCGCCTTTGTCCGCCACCTGTGGGTTGAGACCTGCAAGCAGGTTACCCGTATCTTAACCCTTCTTTACGCTCCCTTCTGCAAAACAGGGAGATAGCCAGTATTCTATGGGTTCCATTGGCAGCTTCTATCCCCAGCTTCAGGCGCCATCCCGTTACAATGAGCGCAGGTGGGCTGCTTGTCCAACCCTAGACGAGTAATGGAGTTCTTCCTATGCTGCTGGTCGGCTCAGGTGCAAAGTTTGTGCAGCAACTGGAGCAATCTGGGGCTTTGGCCATCTTTGTAACCCCAGAGGGGGGATCCGAAGGGCACTACCTGCGGCGGCTGCGCGGAGCTGGGTATGAGGTGGTCACCCTCTCCAGTAAGGGAATCGGGGATCTGGCCAGCTATTTGACGTGCATTCATGGGGTACGGCCTGCCACGCTGGGCAAATCGGAGCGGCGCACCTATTTCTTTCCCGCGTTGATCGAGCAGTATCGGGCCACCTTGCCCCCGAAAGCAAAGGGGTTGGTGTTCTGGTTTTACGAAGGGCATGTGTTCAGCCAACAGGAACTCTCCTACCTGGTGAAGCTGAGTCGGGAAGACAAGGGAGTGAAGTTTGTGGTGGAACTGGGCCGAGAACGGTCAATTCGTTGGCAACCTCTGCAGAGCGCCTGAACCTCTCTTCAGGATCCTGGAAATTTCTTTGCTACCATCTCAAGTAGATGGCCTGCGGCTCAGATCCCCATCCTGCTAGCGGTTTCTCGTGCCTGTGACCTTGCCAACCGCCTCGCTGCAACAGGGTACTTGGTTTAAGCTGATCTGCGGCGCAAGTTTCCACCACTTGCCCTCGGTTCGGGAGCTGGCTTTCCTTTACACGCTGGCCGGGGCAGATTGCATTGATGTTGCTGCCGATCCGGCCATTGTGCGGGCCGCTCAAGAAGGGATCCAACGGGCACAAGCCGAAGATCCCCAGGCGGGGTTCCCTTGGTTGATGGTCAGCGTCAATGACGGCGAAGACGTCCATTTCCGCAAGGCGGTGCTGACGGCTCCCGTCTGTCCTGCCGACTGTCCTCAGCCTTGTCTGGCAGTTTGTCCCCCTCATGCTTTGACCCAGGCAGCCCTTCCTGCTCAAGTCCACATCCAGACAGAGCTGTGCTACGGCTGTGGGCGCTGCGAGCCGGTTTGCCCCCACCGGCGCATTGCTACCTTCGGCTACCAAGTGGCTCTGTCAGAAGTTTTGCCGCCTTTGGTCGAGCTGGGCATTCAGGCGGTGGAGATCCACACCTGCATTGGTCGCCAGAGGTCATTCGAGCAATTGTGGGGATCCCTGAAGCCCTGGCTACCTCAGCTCCAGGCCATCTCGATTAGCTTTAACGATGGCCCGGGCCTAGAGGCTTATTTGAGGGATCTGCTGGCCCTCATGGATCCCTTGCCGGAGGTGTTGATCTGGCAGGTGGATGGCCGGCCTATGAGTGGGGATATTGGAGCTGGCACCGGCAAAGCTGCCCTAAAGTTGGCCGAGAAGGTACTGAATATGGGCCTGCCAGGCTATGTGCAATTGGCGGGAGGAACCAATGCCCAAACGGTGCCGCTGTTGGATCCCCGGTGGCCGGTGGCGGGGGTAGCCTTCGGCAGCTACGCGCGACAGTTGGTGTCAGCCTATCTGGAAGAGCCAGCCCACAGCTCATCGGAGTCAGGATGGAATCCTGGATTGGTGGCAGGGATCCCGTTGGCCAAGCAGTTGGTGCAGCAAGTAAAGCGGCGTTCCCGTCAGCGGTGCAGAGCCCTTTCCATCGCTGATCAGCAAACCTGTTTTTCCCGCGTTTAACGACGTTGCTCAGCCATGAGTTTCCCCGTACAGCCCTCAACCCCAAGTCCGTCAGTGGATCCGGAAAGTGCTGAACGCACCGCTTGCGTCAGCGGCGCGGAGCACTCTTTTCCCGGCCAGGTTCAATACAGCGACGACCTGAGTAAGCTTTTGGATATCCTGCCTGCTCCGATTCGTGAGCGCCTAGAACAGCATCCCCACTTGGATCGGTTGGTGGAGGTGGTGCTGGATTTGGGTCGCCGCCCCGAAGCCCGCTTCCCCGGCTTTGCCGATTACCTTTCAGAAGACGTGATCACCCGGGCCGACTTGGATCAGGTGATCAGCCGGGTTGGAGAGTTCAGCAGTGACAACCGCGCAGGCATTGCCTCTACCCTGCACCGGATCAGTGCCATTCGCAACCGCCAAGGCACAATCATTGGCCTTACCTGTCGGGTGGGTCGCTGCGTTATCGGCGTGATCAGCATGATCCGCGACCTGGTGGAACAGGGGCGCTCTATGCTGTTGCTGGGCCGACCGGGGGTGGGTAAAACCACGGCCTTGCGGGAGATTGCCCGTGTGCTGGCCGATGAGCTGGGCAAACGAGTGGTCATTATCGACACTTCCAACGAGATCGCCGGCGATGGAGACGTGCCCCACCCGGGCATTGGCCGGGCCAGACGGATGCAGGTGGCCAGCCCAGAGCTGCAGCACAAGGTGATGATCGAGGCGGTGGAGAACCACATGCCCGAAGTGGTGGTCATCGACGAGATCGGCACCGAACTGGAAGCCTTGGCCTCTCGTACCATTGCCGAGCGGGGGGTACAACTGGTGGCCACTGCCCATGGCAACCGCATCGACAACCTGATCAAAAATCCCACCCTCTCAGACTTGGTGGGCGGGATCCAATCGGTCACCCTGGGAGATGAAGAGGCGCGGCGGCGCGGCTCTCAAAAGAGTGTGTTGGAGCGCAAAGCTCCCCCTACGTTTGAGATTGCCATAGAGATGCTGGAGCGATCCCGCTGGGTCATCCACGAAGATGTGGCCGCCACTGTGGATCGTCTCTTGCGCAACCGCGAGCCGCTGACCCAAACCCGCAGTTTAGACGAACACGGCCAGGTGGTGATAGTGCGGAGCACCGCTGGCGCAAACGGGCGCCCGGCTCTATCTGGCCCCCAATGGCCCCCTGCCGGCAGCACAATCTCCGCAGCACGGGAGCGGGGAGGATGGCAACGCTCTGGACGGATGGAAGCTCTGCCCTCAGAACCGCTTGAGAGTCGCTCGCCGCAGGGAGGAGCATCGGGTTTGCTCCTGGATAGGCAAGAGGACTCTGTCCCGTTAACGCCGGCGGGATCCCGTCCTGCCCCTCAGGTGGTGGCCGAATCCAAAGCGGAATCCGGCTCTGACGAAGAAGAAGATTTGGACTGGGAGGGATCCGCCCTAGCCCCGACAGGACGGCAGCAGAATCCGGATGGGCCGCTGATGATCTACCCCTACGGAGTGAGCCGCTTCTACCTGGAGCAGGTGATCCAAACCCTGAAACTGCCGGCGGATGTCACCAAAGACCTGGATGGGGCGGACATTGTCTTGGCCTTGCGATCCCAAGTGCGTAGCCGTTCCAAGATCCAGCAGATGGCCCACTCCCGCCAGATCCCGATTCACACCGTCAAGGCCAATACTCTGATTGCCCTGGCTCGCGCCCTGCGCCATATTCTCAACATTGAAAGCGAAGAGGGATCCGATTCCGACCTGGAGCTGTTCATTCGCGCCAGCTCAGGCGATGAAACCGAAGCTCTGGAAGAAGCCCGCCTGGCGGTGGAGCAAATTGTCATTCCCAAGTCTCAGCCGGTGGAACTTTTGCCCCGTTCGCCTCTGATCCGCAAGCTCCAACACCAGTTGGTGGAACATTACCACCTGCGGGCCCAAAGCTTTGGCGAAGAGCCCAACCGCCGCTTGCGCATCTATCCCAACTAGCCCCACACGATAGCGCAGCCAATAGTCCAGCTCTAGAGAACCTCTATCCATTGAGCCGTCGTGGTTAGAGAGGGAGGACTCCGTCCCGCTTCTGTGAACGGGATCCTGGGTTAAGATTTGGCTACGCCAAGTGCGGTTCCCGCTGTTGCGACAGCGTTGCAGTTGTCGGCCCAGTGTCGTAGGTACAGCAGCAGGGTGCCCTGGGCATAGCACCATTTATTGCTATAGGGATAGCTAATGACTGCTACAGAAGTACGCTGGACCACTCGGGATATCGAGGCTCTTCCAGAGAATGAATGGATCCGCTACGAGATCATCGACGGAGAACTGCTGGTGACTCGCTCTCCTCATCACAAACATCAGCACATTATCGGGTGTTTGTTCTCCGCACTGCATCGGTGGTCGCTAGAAACAGGATTGGGAGAACCCTCAATCATGCCAGGGATCCTCTTTTCCGAATTTGATAATGTGTCTCCCGATGTTGTTTGGGTTAGTTATGAGCGGCTGTCCCAGATTCAAGATGAAGCAGGACATTTTCGGGGTGCCCCTGAGCTGGTGGTTGAAGTCCTATCACCTGGAAAAGTTCATGAGGATCGAGACCGCTTGGCAAAACGGAAACTCTACTCTGTGTATGGGGTGCAAGAGTACTGGATCGTCGATCGGCTGGCTCAGAGAGTAGAGGTGTATCGCAGACAACAGGCCCAGTTGGTCTTGGTAGAAACGCTGTTGGCTCAGGATGCGTTGTCTTCTCCCCTGTTGCCCGGCTTTGCCTGCGCGGTTGCTGAGCTGTTTACCTCTCGATCCTAAGCTCCAGCAGTGCAAGAGCCCATCCCCGGTACTCAAGCAACGAAGAGGGCTACTGCGTACTCTAGCCGGAAAAAGTGCGGCTTGGCCCTGGCCGAAACCGTTCTGGTGTAACAAGATGTTAAGGGCAGCATTTGCACCGGGATCCCTTCTGAAGGGGCCGGTCTTTTGCTGGCTCATGACCTACATTTCGCACACCTCCAAGGACACATAGCCATGTACAACAATCGTCGTGGTTTTCTTCGCTGGCTGGCTCTCAGTTTTGGCTCGTTGGTGGGTTGGTTACCTGGGTTTACCCGGCGCCGTTTTGCCCTGGCCCAGGGAACTGCTTCTGGCTCTAAGGCTTCTGAGCCGGAGTTTGTGAAAGTTGCCACTCTGGCCGATCTCAAAGATGGCCCCTTCAAGGTGGAAAACGCCTTTGGGAAAAACACCGCCACTCTCTGGCTGGTCGGGGATCCGCAAAAAGAAGATTCTCTGCTGGCTTTGGATGCCGCCTGTCCCCATGCGGGGTGTGATGTGAACTGGCGGGGGGAGAACTTTGTCTGCCCCTGTCATGGCTCGGCTTTTGCTGCCGATGGCAGCCGTACCCGTGGCCCGGCCAAGGCAGACCTGGCCATCTACAAGGTCAAGGTGGAGAAGGGAGAAATTTTTGTAGCCAAAGCCTCATAAAGTTCTGGGCAGGCTGTGGGCTCTGAGGCCAGGCAAAAGGAGTCGGGTATCCGGATTGAGAAGACAATGGGCTGAGCTACCGAGGCTCTCCCTATGGCTCGTCCCTACCGCTATCTGTTCCTCTCCACCCCTGTTGGACCTCTGGGATCCGGGGCCGGTGGTGGTGTGGAGCTCAATCTTGCCAACCTGACGCGTGTCTTACTCCAGATGGGATCCCAAGTGCGGGTGTTGGCCCCTGTGGGATCCCGAATGGCGGAGTTGCCGGAGGAGGTGATCGAGCCGGTGGCGGGCCTTCCCCCGGCCTATGCGCAAACCCAGCGCCGCGATCAGCCGGTTCTGATCCACACCCCCTCTCTGCTGGCCAACCTGTGGCAGCGGGCTGCCCACCTGCAAGATCAGTTCGATCTAATCGTGAACTGGAGCTACGATTGGCTCTCGTTTTATTTGACGGATTTTTTCCGCACCCCGGTGGCCCACATTGTTAGCATGGGATCCCTCAGCGATGCCGTCGATCAGGCTCTAGAGCACATTGCCCATCGCTATCCTGGTCGGCTGGCGGTGCATTCGCGGGCGCAAGCCCAGACCTTTGCCTTTGCCCGAGCCGAGATGGCGGCAGGTCGGGATCCCTTTGTCTATCTGCCCTGCGGGGTGGATCTGCGCCTCTACGACTTTGTGCCCCAGGGGAATGGATCCCTGTGTTGGATTGGGCGCATTGCCTCCGAAAAGGGCCTGGAAGACTGTGCTGCCCTAGCCGAGAAGACGGGAAGGCCGGTGGTGATCCTGGGCCACCTGCAAGAGCCAGGCTACTGGCAGCAGATCCAAGAGCAGTACCCACATGCCCAACTGGATTACCGAGGGTTTTTGCCCACCCCGCAAATGCAGCGGATCTTGGGGCAATGCTCGGCCTTGGTCATGACCCCCAAGTGGGTGGAGGCCTTTGGCTTGGTGGCGGTGGAAGCTTTGGCCTGTGGCGTGCCGGTGATCACTTACCGTCGGGGCGGGCCGGCGGAAATTGTCAGCGATGGAGAAACCGGCTGGGTCGTCGAGCCGGACAACGTGGCAGCTTTGGCAGAGGCTGTAGAGCGCCTAGATCACATCGACAGGAGCCGCTGTCGGCAACGGGCAGAAGAGCACTATTCCCTGGGCGCGATGGCAGAGCAGTTTCTGGCCTGGAGCAGGCAGATTGGCCGGGATCCCACCTGGGCAGCCCGCGAGGGAGGAGACAGGCAGTGGTACTATTAACTTACTTAATTCTGGCGAACTGTGTCAGACACGCAGCCCAACAACGGGAACGTTTTGACTTACGACGGGGAAACCATCATGACGACTGGGAAAGGATCTGTTGCGCTGGTGCGATCAGAGGTTCGTCGGCGGTCACAGGTTCTGGGAACGCAGGTGATCAGCCAGGGCAACGCAGCCCGGCTTGGGGTAGTCAGCGAAGTTTGGGCGGATCTGGAAGCCAAGCAGGTTCTGGTGCTGGGGGTGCTGGAAAAAGCCCTTGCCGGATCCCCCCGTTTGATGGAGCTGCGGCAAGTAACAGCGTTGGGTCAGGATGCAGTTCTTGTCCCCAGCGAAGAAGTTTTCGATAACTTGGATTTGGAGGGCCTGAGTCGCGTGGTTGGCAGCGAGGTGGTAACCGAAGAAGGGATCCGCCTTGGCAAAGTTAAAGATTTTGAGTTCAACTCCGTCTCCGGCATCATCACAGGCTTGGTGCTCTCCAACCTTGGCCTCACCTTTTTACCTGGCTTTATCCTCAGCACCTATCTGCTCTCCACCGATGAGATTGTCTCTGTGGGCGGGGATCGCCTTATTGTTGCCGATGGCGCTGAGACCCGCCTAACCCAACTGGCCAAGGGGATTTTGGAAACCCTGGGAATCGGCAAGCCCCCTTGGGAAGCCGGAGTTAGCCCGGCTCCTGCCCTGCCCAGTGCTGTCGAGAATTCCGCCGTCGAGGAAGATTACGAAGAAGAATACGACGAGGAATACGAAGCCGAAGAAGAAGACGTTTACGCAGAAGAAGAGCCTGAACCTGAGCCGCAGCCTGTGCGTCCACGCCCGCCTGAGCCCGCACCCGCCCCCGAACAACCGGCTTGGGAACAGGAGTATGCCAAAGAAGAGGCCCCTCCTTCTGAGCCTGCCCCTCCTCCTTCCAGCTCCACTCCTGTGGATGGTGATCCCTGGGAAGATAAGGCCGGGGAGCCCACTTGAGTTGCCGGACTCGTACCAACTCCCCTCTGCGCTCGGGATGGTCACGTCAACCGAGAGCACGGCCCTTACCCCTGGCGCTAGGGCTGCTTCTTGCGCCAATCTCCCACTTTTTTCTGCCAAGGGGCAAAGGGATCCCCCATCTGTCTATCCCGGCAGGGCAGGATCGGCTTCGGCCAAGAAGCGCAAAGCCACCGACAAAAAGGTCTGCGGCGCTTCAATGTGCGGAAAAGCAGCTCCTGGCAACCGGTATATCGGCACCTCCGGGCGCAAGGTGCGATATCGCTCTGCCTGTTCTGGGCCGGTGAGGCGGTTCTGTTCTCCCCAGACCAGAACCATGGGCTTGGTCACCACGCGAAAGTCGTCTTCGATGGGCAAGTTGAGCTTGCCGGTGAGAAAAGAACGGGGGGCAAATTGAGCCCCCGCTTGGTGAGCTGCCCGGTAATAGTAGTCCACCACCGCCTCATCCAGGGCGTAGCTGGGGGAGCATGACTCTAGTCAATAATA
>NZ_JANSHV010000019.1:0-5022 GCF_047461775.1 Synechococcus sp. R6-5 | reverse complement strand
CGCAACGCTATTGCTCCGCAACGCTGACACGACGACGCGAAGACGCGACTAACGTTCTAGGTGTGGGTGCAGCGTCCTGGTTGGAATTGAAATGATTGTAATTCTCGTTGAATCCCAGCGTGTGGCCAGGGATGCTTCCCTGGAATTAGCGGGGCACTCGCTGCAGATGCGGCTTTTCCTCCGGCAGAATAGCGCCTTCTACGGGGCAAACCTGTAAACAGATGCCACAGTCGATGCAGGTGGAAAACTCAATCCAAAAGTAGTCGGTGCCTTTGGCATTTTTGGTATCGCCGGGGTGGATGCAGGCAACAGGGCAAGCCTCTACACAGTCGGCCACACCTTCACAGATATCGGTGACAATTGTATGCGGCATGGATCCCTCCCAATGATTGCTCTAAGTCAAATTCTAAGTGCAGTTGCCACAAGGTCAGCCTTGACGTCGCCTGCGCTTCCTATGCTTTTGACTTTTTGATTGAGATGCGCGACATTAGCCCAAAGCTGTCTGAAAAAGATGGGGCTTATATCCCAGTCCTGGGGTTCATTTTAGGCCAAAATTGCTCCCCCCCCGACGAGAAGTTTTCCAGATCGTCGCTTTTTCTGACCAGCGCAGCGCCAATGCAAAAGAAGTAGAATGCCGGAGCGAGCCGGCAAATGGGCTCCCACCGCCTCGAGAGTTCTTTCTTGCCAAAAATGCCAAGGGACATACTCTGCTTTGGCCTAAGTTTTAACCGAAAGGTAGGATGATTTGCCACAAAACCAAAGGCTAAACCTCTCTGGGATCCCGCTCTTGAGACTGCCACCAACGGCTGAGGGGCCAATACAAAGCGGGTGCCCAGAGGCTACTTAAAATAGCAGACGTGAGGGCATTGCGTTGATGGTTCCACCAGATGCTCTCCAGAGAACGGGGGCCATCGCCACCAATGTTGCCGAAAAACCGAAGGGAGTTCTCCAATCCATCCAGCAAGGTTTGCGTTCCTGCTGGATCCAGGTCATCGGATCCCTGCGAGGCCACGAGCCACATCCATTGCAGTGCCATCAAGGTTTCGGCGATCACCACCATACCAAAAACGATCAAGGCCACCGAGATAAAGTCTTCTTGCATGTAGCGTTGTTTTTGCAACTTGGCGGTGAGGATCCCAACTACAGCCAGCCCCAGCGCATGGGTAGGACAAGGGCTGGTCAGCGCATCTTGCAGAAAACCCAGGGTGACCCCGGCAACAGCCCCCTGCCAAGCTTTGCGCCGCACACTCCAGCACACCACCCAGATCAAGGGCCAATCTGGGGTTAAGCCTGCTAGCTCCAAGCCCGGCCCTCGCCACCAAGGGGCCACTGCTGCCAGCAATCCCGACAGGACAGTCACCAGCCAGTTAAGGTGAGACTTAAGCTTAGGAATCAGAGGGTTGAGCATAGCGGTAGATCAAGGCCCATTCCAAGAGACCCAGCGGCGCCGACAGTTCGACAGTGGCTTGAGGGGCAGGGCTGGCATCCAAGTTGACCGCTCGAACCGTTCCCACCACAACCCCGGCTGGGTAAAAGCTGCTCAGGCCCGAGGTCACCACCACATCCCCCACCTCTACTTTGGGGGCCTTGTCGAAAAAATCCAAAATGGCGCTCTGGGTGCCCGTACCCCTCAGGATGCCCATGTGTCGGCTGCGACTCAACATCACCCCAACACGGCTGGTGGGATCGCTGATCAGGAGCACTCGGCTGGTGTTGGGCGTGACCGACTCAACTCGCCCGATCAACCCGCCCGGCGCCATGACTACATCTCCCACCCTGACTCCATGCCGGCTGCCGCGGCTGAGGGTGAGCTGTTGCCACCAGTGATCGGCGCTGCGACCCACCACGGCTGCTGGGATCCCCGCTTGGGGCATTTGCTCGGTAAATTGCAGCAGTCGCTTCAGCTCGCGGTTTTGGTACTGCAACTCGGCTACCAGGGCTTGCAGCTCACGGTTAGCGGCCTGGCTGAGCACCGCAGCGGGATCCACAGGCGGACGGGCTGGAGCAGTGATCCAACTGTACAATTCCACCAATAGGGATCCCTGGGTTTGGCGCAGGCCCAGCGCTGCCCCCATCGCCAAAGCAGACAGGAGCAACCCCAAGCCGTAGCGCCTCCACCATTGGCGTAGCCGATTCAAGCAATACCTCTCCGACCCACTCGACTCACACCTCAAATCAGGAAATCAGGGAGAGGGAGAAGTGCCTCTAGCCCTTGAAGCTGCCGCTCAACACTCGACCCAAGGTTTTGAAATCCTCCAAAACTCGCCCTGTACCGAGCACCACACAACTGAGGGGATCCGGGGCAATGTGAACCAAGATCCCGGTTTCATGGCTGATCAGGGCATCTAGACCCTTGAGCAAGGCTCCTCCCCCGGCCAGCATGATGCCTCGGTCGATGATGTCGGCAGCCAATTCCGGTGGAGTGCGCTCCAGGGTGCGCTTAATGGCTTCCACAATCACCGAGAGGGGCTCGGCCATGCTCTCGCGAATTTCGGTGCTCTTCACCGTGACGGTACGGGGTAAACCCGAGAGCAGGTGTAACCCGCGCACTTCCATGGTCAGTTCCTCTTGAATTGGGTAGGCGGAGCCAATCCGAATCTTGATCTCTTCAGCGGTGCGCTCCCCGATGGTGAGGTTGTGGACTTTTTTCATGTACTGGACGATGGCCTCGCTCAGCTCATCTCCCGCTACCCGCACGGACTCGCTCAGCACGATCCCCTGCAAACTGAGGACGGCTACCTCAGTGGTGCCGCCGCCAATGTCGATGATCATGTTCCCAGTGGGCTCTTGCACCGGCAGCCCGGCCCCGATTGCTGCTGCCACCGGCTCATCCACCAAATACACCTCCCGCGACCCAGCTTGGAGAGCGGCTTCCATCACCGCCCGTCGCTCCACCCCGGTCACACCGCTGGGGATCCCAATCACAATGCGGGGAGCAATCAGGTACCGGCCCTCGTGTACGCGGTGGATGAAGTGTTTTAGCATCATCTCCGCCGTGTCGAAATCGGCAATCACCCCATCTCGCAGAGGACGCACCGCTACAATGTTGCCGGGGGTACGGCCCAACATTTTTTTGGCATCTTCCCCCACAGCCAGGGGTTGCTTGGTGTTTTGGTCGATGGCGACCACAGAGGGCTCTTGCAGGACAATGCCTCGCCCGGCCACGTAGACCAGCGTGTTGGCAGTGCCCAAATCAATGCCCATATCACGGGAAAATCGGCTGAATAACCCCACGGTAAGTCGCTCCAGTCTTGATTTGGGAAGAAGCAGCAAGCTTTGGTACCTACTATAGTCTAGTTCTGCAAGAGAATCTCCCCCGAAGAGTGGGAATCTGCTCCAGAGAAACCGGCTATGGCTGTATCCCAGCCAGCTGTGGAAGATCGAATTCGCCGCTAAGGTGCAATCCTGTTGTGATTCGGGATCCCTCGTGCCTAAGGTTGCCATTGCTCCAGCCGGCTATCCGGCCATCGCCCCCTATTCTCCCGGCGTGAAGGTGGGCAAAATACCCTCTACATCTCGGGCACATTGGCCCTGGATCCGGAGGGCAAGACGGTGGGATCCGACATCGCCACCCAAACTCGCGTGGTGTTGGAGCTGAGTGACATCCTCCCGACGCTCACCCTGCGGGTACAGCGCGGGGCTTCTCGGCAGTTTAGCTAAGATAGACCAACCCGGTCTTTTGGCGGTTGCGATGCAGCTCTCTGGTGCCTTGGTTAGCGTGGCTACCCTGGACTTGCCTCGTCTACAACGCTTCTATCGGGATCTCTTGGGGATCTCTCCCCAAGTCCAGCTCCCGACAGAGGGGGATCCGGTGTACGTAGAGTTTCGTCTGCCAGGGTTGCGGCTGGGCCTCTATCGCAGCCGTCATCTCGATGGTGGTGCCCAAGCCGCAGCGGTGAGCCTCTGCCTGCAGGTGCAAGATTTACAGGGATCCCTGACAACACTGGAAGGGTTGGCGGGAGCTTATCAGCTCTCCATTTCCCCCCTGCGGCAAGCCTTTCATGGACAGGAGGTGGATTTTCGGGATCCCGATGGCAACCGGATTGTGCTGCACCAGCCCTCTGCTGCTTTTGAGGAAGCGACGGCCTGGGATCCCCAGGGTTAGATTCGCCAGAGATAGATGGTGTAGGTGTTGATAACATCCGATACAGTGGTGGTGGCGGTGGGGAGCCAATCTCCCATGTCGAAGGAGTGGGTGACCAGACGAGCGCCGGGCCGAAGCTGGGAGCGCAGCTTGTCTCGGATCAGCAGGTGGGAGCGGGGCAGCAAATAGCAGCTCACCACCGTCGCCGGGGTTAAGTCCAGAGTGAGCAGATCCTGCTGGAGAAAAGTAACTCGATCCTGAACTTGGGCTTCTCGGGCCCGCTGTTGGGCTTCCAGGATGCGCTCCGGGTCGATATCCACTCCCATGCCCTGTGTGCCAAAGCGCTGCGCCGCCCGGATGAGAATGCGGCCATCCCCACAGCCCAAGTCGTAGAGAGTATCCTCGCTCCCCACCTGGGCCAAATCCAGCATGGCATCGACAACCAAGGGCAAGGTGCGCACATAGGGGGCCAAGCTGATTCCCTCTGGACTTTGCGGGTTGGGCTGGCATTGGAAGAAGGGATCCCTGCCCACCGAGTTCTGACCCAGCTTAGGTTTGAAACCGCGGGGCACCAAGGGTTGATTCCGAGAAGAGCGGTTTTCTCTGTTCATCAAATATTCTCATCAATTTCCCATCAGTCTATCAACCTGTCGCAGTACAGAGCCCCTGCCGTTCTACTGGGTGGAAAGTCACCGCCAATTGCGTCGGCTCAAGTACAGTCTACTAAGGGGTTATGGGATACACCTGTATGGTCATTTTCAACAGGAATGAAACATCTCCGTTCCATTGCTCTCTAACTCCCCTCTCCCTCTGGAGGGGCTGGGGGAAGCGGCGCGGAGCGTCTGGGCAGCGGCGGGAGTATCTCAATCGAGTCTGGAATGACTATGAACCTGCTTGTTCTAAACCTCACTGGGGTCAAGCCTCGGAAACACGATTTT
>NZ_JANSHV010000018.1:0-5695 GCF_047461775.1 Synechococcus sp. R6-5 | reverse complement strand
TTATTGACTAGAGTCATGCTCTTCAGCTCTTAAGGATTGTGGGAGGCCGGGGTGCCATCGGATTCGAGTTCTAGTCGCGCCAGCAGGACAGAGTCCTTTGTTGGGCAAGCCCTCACCCACCTGGACGCCTCTGGCCGAGCACAAATGGTGGAAGTAGGAGATAAGCCCACGGTTGCCCGTTTGGCCACTGCCCAAGGGCAGGTACGCATGTCAGAAACGACTTTGCAGGCTATTCTGGCCGGTCAAGGGCCCAAAGGGAATGTGGTGGAAACGGCCCGGCTGGCCGGGATCATGGCTGCCAAGCGCACCGCCGATCTGATCCCGCTGTGTCATCCTCTCCCCTTGAGCAGCGTCACCGTGGATCTGAATCCGGATCCCCATCTGCCCGGCTTTCTGATCACCGCTACAGTAAAAACCAACGCCCAAACAGGGGTGGAGATGGAGGCTTTGACAGCAGTTTCGGTGGCCGCCCTCACCCTGTACGACATGGCCAAGGCCTTGGAGAAGACGATGGTGATCGAACACATCCGGCTGCTGCGCAAGTATGGGGGGAAGTCTGGGCCCTTCGAGGTAGAGGATGGGGACAACGCCGAGAAATGCTAAAAGCGTTGTGCCAACCGGAGAGGGGTGTTGGGATAGGGTTGCTGGTGGGAGTCGTGGTGCTGCTCTGGCCCATGCTGCACCAGGGATATCCCATCACTCATTCCACCCACTTCAACCTCAGTTGGGCCTTTCAGTATCAACGACAGTTTTTCGGCGGGCAGTTTTACCCCCGCTGGCTAGAGTATTCCAACTTCGGCTACGGCAATCCTACCTTTGCCTTTTACCCCCCTCTGTGCATGGTGGCCCCTCTGCCGTTTCGCCTGCTGGGGCTGGATATGCCCGGATCCCTGGTGGCCAGCATGGGCTTGGCGATGGCAGTCTTTGGCGCAGGGCTGTATGCCCTTCTCCGGCAACTCATCCCCTGGGCTTGGGCTCTGGTTTTGGCTCTGGCGGGTATGGCCGGCCCCTATTGGCTGGTGGATATTTACCAACGGGGGGCAATGGGGGAAGTGTGGGCCATTGCTGTCTCTCCCTGGATTTTCTGGGCCTCAGTCCAGGTGATCTGCCGGCCCCAGTCCCTTTGGCCGATTGTGGCCTTAGCCATTAGCTATGGCCTGTTGGTGCTGTCTCATTTGCCAACCCTGCTGCTGTTTACCCTGGTTTGGCTGCCCCTGCCGTGGGTGCTGAGCCGTCGGGATCCCCTCTGGCCCAGGGTGGGGCGCTGCTACTTGGGGTTTGGGCTGGGGCTGGGGTGGACGGCGTTTTATCTGCTGCCCGCCTTTTGGGATCAGCGCTTTGTCCAGGTGGACTTCGTCAATTTCGTCGAAGAGTACATGCCCCAACATCGTTTGATGGTGAGTGGGCTGACCCGGCTCCAGCCACAACTGACGCAGCACTGGTTTGAGAGCGGCCTGGTGGGGTACTGGATCTGGATGGTGGCCGTTGTCTTGGGTGCTGGGATCCTGGTTTTCTGGGAATGGCTGGCCCGCAGGACAAGGGGGATGACCCCGATCCATTCCGTTCGCGCTAACGAGACGGAGTCCTTTGATGCCTTGGGATCCCATGCTCCCCTGGCCAAAGCCATCCTGCTCTACAGCTTGGGGGCCAGCTTGGTGGCCTTGCTGATGATGACGGATCTGCTGGGTTGGCTCTACGAGTGGGTTTTGCCCCTGCGCCGCATTCAGTTTTCTTGGCGCTGGATGGCGGTGACGGCGGTAACCGTGCCCTGGCTGTTGGGATCCCTGGCCGCCTGGGGGTGGGGACAAAAGGGCTTGAGGATCCTCTTGATTGTGGGGATAGGTCTGGCCATGGGGATACAAAGCTGGCAGGGCTGGCAGGTCTTGTCCAGAGCCAGGTTTGACCCGCAAACCATCCAGACTTTTCAAGAGCTGTCTGCCGCCAAGCAATTTCCCAACGAGCCCCAGGAGCGACCGGGCATTGCTTTTCTCCACATGCACTGGCGCTTTCCCGACGGGCTGGCGCTGGTGGATGTGCTGGAATACCGGCCTCGCCAGGCAACGCTGCCCATGCCGCCCCCAGAGGTGGATCCGCTGCTGCGGTGGCAGGGGGACGTAGTGGATTTTGGACAAGAGCAAGGCAATCTGGAGCCACTGTTGGAAGTGGAACGGTGGAGCTATGGCTACCGTCGTTTTCGGGCCGTTAACCCCACTGCTCAGGACCGATGGGTAGTCCTGCGCACTTTTTACTACCCTGCTTGGCGGGTACAGGTGGATGGTCGCCTCACGTCTGCTGAGCACAGCGGAGTGGGGCTGTTGCAGGTGCGGATCCCACCGGGGGATCATCGCGTGGAGGTGCGCTATCTGGGCACCCCAGCCGACTGGATAGGATGGATCCTGACTGGCCTAACGGGGGTGCTGCTGGTGAAGGTGCGGCGGCTGCTTCGTTTGTTGAATTTGAACGGAGCGCGGAGACAAGAAACTCCAGAGGAGGTAACAGCATGCTGAGTCGCGTGGCCGATTCCATCTACTGGCTCAACCGCTACGTGGAGCGCGCCGAGAACATCGCCCGCTTCATCGATGTCAATCTCAACCTCATCCTAGACTTGCCCAGCGGTCCCGCCCAGCAGTGGGATCCCATCGTCTACACCACCGGGGATCAGGAGCTGTTTTACCAGCGTTATGGCCAGGCGACCCAAGAAACGGTCATCCAGTTCCTGGCTTTTGATAGGGATTACCCCAACTCCATCCTTTCCTGTTTGCGGCTGGCGCGGGAAAATGCCCGTTCTGTGCGGGAGGTCATTTCTTCAGAAATGTGGGAGCGGGTCAACCGCTTTTATTTGATGGTCAAAGAAGCGGCTCAGCAAGGCCCCCACCTGAGTCAGCTCCATGATTTTTTCACGGAAGTGAAACTGGCCAGCCACCTATTCGCCGGGGTGATGGATGCCACCATGACCCATGGGGAAGGATGGCATTTTGGCCAGATTGGCCGTCTTTTGGAGCGGGCGGACAAAACGGCGCGCATTTTGGATGTTAAGTATTTTATTTTGCTGCCCTCTCTGCAGTACGTGGGTACGGCTTTGGATGAGTTGCAGTGGATTGCTTTGCTGAAGTCGGCCAGTGCTTATGAAATGTATCGGAAACACAGCCGCCAACACCGCATCAATCCCAGGGAGGTGGCCTCTTTTCTCATTTTGGATCGGCAATTTCCCCGCTCCATTCAGTTTTGTCTTATTCATGCGGATCGATCCCTGCACCAGATCACCGGCACCCCAGCCGATACTTGGCGGGATCCCAGCGAGCGAGCTTTGGGCCGCCTGCGTTCTGAGCTGGACTACCTAACCATCGACGACATTATGGAGCAGGGCTTACATGAGTTTCTCGACAAATTGCAGCTACAAATGAACCACGTTGGCGATTGCATCTACGAAACTTTCTTTGCCATTCGCCCCTTGCAACCGTCTGAATCCTCTCTACTCTCTCAACGTCAAGCCCAACTGACATGAACGGCCTCGACTCTAAATGCAACGAGAAAAACAGGACACCTGGCCAATTGGGCTGGATCGGCAGCCGACGGGAGTAGATGAGGCAGCCTTTATTGCCGCCAATGCCACACTGATCGGCGATGTCCAACTTGCGGAAGCGGTGAGCATCTGGTACGGGGCCATCTTGCGGGGGGATCTCTCGCCCATTGTCATTGGCCGCCGCAGCAATATCCAAGATGGAGCCATTCTGCACGGGGATCCCGGACAGCCGACCCTGATTGGCGAGGAAGTGACCATAGGCCATCGAGCGGTCATCCACAGTGCCCACATCGAGGGGGGATGTCTGATCGGGATTGGGGCCGTTCTCTTGAGCGGGGTCACCATCGGGGCGGGCAGCATGGTGGGAGCTGGAGCGGTGGTCACCCGGTCTGTGCCACCTCGCTCTTTGGCGGCGGGGATCCCGGCCAAGGTTATCCGCACCCTCACCGAGGAAGAGGTCGAGCAACTGCGCCTTCACGCCCAGCACTACGTGGATTTGGCGCTTCAGCATGCCAGCCGCTTTGGCCGGTGGAGCAGAGGTTCGGGCGAGCGGCTCTGAACCTATTTTGCAAGCCGTCTCTCAACAGCCGGGATCCGCGCAGAGCACCCAGGTATCTTTGCTGCCGCCCCCCTGGGAGGAGTTCACCACCAGAGATCCCTTCTTGAGGGCGACGCGGGTCAGCCCCCCTGGGTGAACGTAGATCTCTTTGCCGTAGAGGATATAGGGCCGCAAGTCCACATGACAGGGTTCTAGACGGGGGCCTTCCCCCCGATCCACCAAGGTGGGCACGCGAGAAAGGCACAGGGTGGGTTGGGCGATGTAGTTGCGCGGCTGGGCGCGGATTTTCTCGGCAAAAGCAGACCGCTCTGCCGGTGTAGCCTGGGATCCCATCAACATGCCGTAGCCACCCGACTCGTTGGCTGCCTTCACCACCAGCTTGTCCAGGTTCTCCAGCACATACGCCTGATCCTTGGGATCCCAGCAGAGGTAGGTGGGCACGTTGGGCAAAATGGCCTCTTCTCCCAGGTAGTAGCGGATCATCTGCGGCACATAGGCGTAGATCACCTTGTCGTCCGCCACCCCCGTTCCCAAAGCGTTGGCGATCGCCAGCCGCCCCGACCGGTAGACCTCAAACAGGCCGGGTACCCCCAAGAGGGAATCAGGGCGAAAAGCAAGGGGATCGATGAAGTCGTCGTCGATACGGCGGTAGATCACATCCACCCGCTGCAGCCCCTTGGTGGTGCGCATTTGCAAATAGCCATCTGCCACCACCAGATCCCGTCCTTCCACCAGCTCCACCCCCATCTGCTGGGCGAGGAAAGAATGCTCGAAGTAGGCGGAGTTGTAGATGCCGGGGGTGAGCACCACCACCGTTGGATTGGCTAGGTGCGGCGCCAGGTAGAGCAGAGTATCCAACAAATGGCTAGGGTAGTCGTCCACCGGGCGGATCCCCATGGTGTTGAACAGGGAGGGAAAGGTGCTTTTCATCACCCGCCGATTTTCCAGCACGTAGGAGATTCCCGACGGACAGCGCAGGTTATCTTCCAACACGTACCAAGTCCCGTCCCGATCCCGCACCAGGTCGGTGCCGGTGACGTGGCACCAAATTCTCCCCGGCGGGTTGAGCCCCACACAGGGCCGCAGAAATCCCTTGGCCGTTTCGATCAGCTCGGCAGGGATCACCCTATCCTTGAGGATTTTCTGGTCGTGATAAACATCGTCGATGAACAGGTTGAGGGCGTGGATGCGCTGCTTGAGACCCTTCTCCAGCCGCTGCCACTCGGAAGCCGAGACGATGCGGGGAATGATGTCAAAGGGGAAAATTCGCTCCGTGCCCTGGCTATCGCCATAGACGTTGAAGGTCACCCCCATTTGAAAGAGGGCCGCCTGCGCCGCCGCTTGCCGCTGCTGCAGTTCCCCTTCTTCCAGAGAATGAATGCGCTCAATCAGCGGGATCGCCTCAGGACGGGGCTGGTTACGCCCCAAAAACAGCTCGTCGTAAAACCCCTCGCCCGGGTCGTAGGCATCAAAACGCACGTCTGGGATCCCTGGAACGCTATCATCTTCTTCTACTTCTTCTACTGTTGGCGGCTCTGGATCTGCATAGTGTGCTTTCAGCTACTTTTAGCCTGGTAAAAAGAAAGAACTCCGTCCCGCTGACGCGAAAGGAC
>NZ_JANSHV010000017.1:0-10255 GCF_047461775.1 Synechococcus sp. R6-5 | reverse complement strand
CGCTGCATAGTTGAACAGTGATGTTCAGTAGTGTTCAGCGTAAATGT
This sequence comes from Synechococcus sp. R6-5, assembly GCF_047461775.1. Lineage (NCBI taxonomy): Bacteria > Bacillati > Cyanobacteriota > Cyanophyceae > Synechococcales > Synechococcaceae > Synechococcus > Synechococcus sp. R6-5. The sequence continues at coordinate 10,208 of NZ_JANSHV010000017.1, read as the reverse complement.
ATCAGGAACCCACAAGACCATCCTCTTCACCCTAAATCAAGCCCCGACTTTTGAGGCGACGATGGAGCAAAAGCAGCGTATCCGCCTCGCCGACATTGCCCGGAAACAACACCACCGGCAGGTTGGGAAAGCGGGGATGATCGGACGGGGTGATCACCATCGAGATCCCTGGGTAAATTTGCCCCAGCAGACGCACCGCCGGCAAGTCGAGGCCAGTGCTGAGGGTGTCGTTGGAGGTGATGCCGCCCTTGCTGATGAGATAGCCGATCCCTTCTGGCAGCCCCTGCACCACACCCATCAACAACCGGGAAACCTTCTGCCCAAAAGCTAGGCGCATTTCTACGGCGTCCTTTTCGAACGTCAGTTCCTCTCGGCTGGTGTAGACCACCGGCGTCAGACCCTGCTCATAGGCGCTGTGAACTTGGGCCAGGATCCCTGGCAGCAGCTCCGCGTCGGGATCCAATAGTCGCCTCACCTCCACCTCGATGCCTTGGGTTTCAGGCTCCTGCAGAAGGCGGGCCAACTGCTGGCTGGACTTTTGCACATGGGATCCCACGATCACCACCCCCGGTTGAGAGGAGCGGACAAACCGCCCCATCTGCTCTGGCAGAACCGGCTGTGGCGGCAATTGGGCCAAAGCCGTCAAGAGGCTGGCGGCGCTGCGGAACAAAAAGCGCTTCCCCTGCTCTATAGCCGCCCAAACATCCTGGGCAAAGCGATCCAGATCCGCCTGGGTTTCTCCATCCACCACACAGCAGACATTCCCCTCCAGACTCAAAAGCCGCTCCAGACAGCCGGCGCGAATCTGCTCTAGGGTCAATCGCTCCACCTGCTCAGCCCGGATCCGCCCCTGGGTTTTCTCCTGCACATAGTCCGGCAAATAGCTGTGGTGGTAGCCAAACACCGCATCCCGAGCAAACTCCGTCTCATGCACCGGCACCCAGCGCTCCCCCACCCGTAGGTAGTGGACACTGTTGCGGGTGATGCGCCCTCCCTCAAAAAAGGCCGGCACCAGAAAATGGGCATCAAAAGGCCCCAGCTCCGCTGCCATCACATCGGTTTCCAAGGGGTAGTGCCCCCGCAAAGTCGAGTCGGAGCGGCTGACGAAAATAGCCTGCTCACATCCCAGCTCCGCCATCACCTCCTTCAACGCCCCACATACCGACCGCGTCACCTCCGCTGCCTTCGCCGGGGGCAAAGCCCGAGTATTGGTGAGGATGAAGCGAATCGGCGAACGATCCTGCAACCCCAGCTTCAAGGTCTCCGGATCCCAGCGGGTGAGGAGCAGGCAACTGTGAACGGTTTGGGATCCGGTGGGATCATCGTCCAACACAATGATGGGGGGAAGAGCCATGAGACCGTCTCAATCGACAAAGCAACCCGAGAACTCCAGACAGACGAATCCCCCTCAAAGGGCAACCGCTATTTTCATCTTCCCCCAAGTTGGCCATCTTCCCTGCCCCTATTCCAGGCGAAGTTTGCCATGATTGAGATCAGCTGGCTCTGGTGATCCAAAACGACTGCAACCCTTCCCCCCCCTGCCCACATTCATGGGAGAAAGCCATGGGGCAAGCCGAGCTGCAACTTCACATCAAACGGGTACAGCAGGATGTGCTGCGTATGGGGGCATTAGTGGAAAAATCGGTGGTCTTGGCCCAGCAGGCCCTGTTTGAACAGAACTTGGTCGCTGCCGAACAGGTGATCGCCCAAGACAAGCAAATTGACCGTTTTTATCGTCAAATCGAGAAAGACTGTATTAATTTGATTGCCTTGCGCTCCCCGGTGGCGCGGGATCTGCGCTGGATCAGTACCCTGATGCAACTGGTACGCGATCTGGAGCGGATTGGCGACTACGCCAAAGATTTGGCCGAAGTGGCCCTGCGCTTGGTCATGTACCCGCCGCCCCCGGAGCTGGGTCGTATTCGCGTGATGATGCAGCGCTGCCAGAAAATGCTCAGCCACAGCTTGGTGGCCCTGACGGAATTGGATGCTGACCTGGGCCGACAACTGAAGCGGGAAGACGACGCCGTTGATGAAGATTACACTAACCTTTACAATACGTTGGCGCAGCAGTCTGACATTCGCGGATCGGTCGAGCCTATTCTATTGATGTTGCTGGCGATCCGTTACCTGGAGCGTCTGGCCGACCACAGCACCAACATCGGCCAGCGGGTAGCTTTTATCGTCACCGGCCAGCGTGACTAACGCCAACGGGTTGGGTCTTGCGATGTCTTAACCCCTCTTTTTCTTTTTTGCCAATACCCAAAATGGACTTCTCTCGAATTTTTCAGCATTTTCTCTCTCAGCCTCCCGATCAATTGACCGACAAAGATACTCTTCTTGCTCTCTTGCAGTCCCCCGACCCAGAAGCGCCGGAAATGCTGGAGATTGCCCTAGATGGCCTGGTGCGGGCCGGGTTTCTGGAACGACTAGGGGATCCCCCTCGCTATCGGCGCAAGCCGGACGAATCTTTGGTGGTGGGGCGTTTGCGCTGTTCCAGCAAAGGCTTTTGCTTCGCCATTCGGGACGAGCCGGGGGTGGAGGATGTGTACATCCACGGCAGCAACCTCAGCGGCGCCTGGAATGGGGATCAGGTGTTGGCGCGGGTCACCAAAGATGGCAACCGTCGCCGCAGCCCTGAGGGAGAGGTGGTGGCCGTTGTGGAGCGGGCCAATTCTGCCCTGGTGGGTCGCCTCAAACAGACGGAACAGGGTTTTCGGGTGGTGCCCTTGGACGACCGGCTGCTGTTCGAGCTGGCCCTGACGGAGGGATCCCCTGTCGAGCTGGCGGAAGGTCGGGTGGCCTATGTGGAGGTGGATCGCTACCCGCTGGGGGATCTGCCCCCAACCGGAACCATTCGCAAAATCTTGGGCGACGGCCCAGAAGCCTCCATCGATGCAGATTTGGTCTGTTGCAAGTACGACCTGCCGCAGGAGTTTCCCGCCCCGGTGTTGGAGGCAGCAGCAGCTCTGCCCAAAAAGCTCAGCCGCTCTGACCAAAAGGGCCGCCGCGATCTGCGCGATTGGTTTTGCATCACTTTGGAGCCTTTGGATCTGCAGCATCCCCACGGCTTGGAACCCAACGTGGCCGTCTCCCTACAACGGCAGGAGGATAACCACTGGCTGCTGGGGATCCACATTGCCGACGTAGCCCACTGGCTGGATCCCGACCACCCCTTGGAGCAAGAGGCTCAGCAGCGGACGGCCACCGTCTACCTCGATACGATGGTGCTGCCTCTCTTTCCGCCGGAGGTGCACAACCGCCTGGCTCTGTTGCCACAGCAGGAGCGCTTGGCCTATTCACTGCTAGTGACCCTCGACCCAGAAGGGGTGGTACAAAACTTCGAGATTTACCCCAGCCTGGTGCAATCGCGGGCTCACCTGTCCTATGGTCAGGTGCAGGCTCTTTTGGCCACCACCGCCGACTTGGGCCCCGACGAAGACGTGCCGGAGTTGATGGCCCTGCTGCAAAACCTGCTGCGCCTTAGCCAGATCCTACGGGCCAAACGTCACCAGGCGGGGGGATTTGACCTGCCCCTGTTGGATTTGCTCACTCCCCACTCTGCCGATGAAAGCGGCTACGGCCCCCTCTTGATCAGCGATCGCCTCGGCGCCCATGCCCTGATGACGGAAATTCTCCTGCTGGCCAACCAAATCCTGGGCCACCATTTGCGCCAGTTGGGGATCCCTTCTTTGGCCCGCGTGCAGCCTGCCCCTGCCGCCGAGGCCCTGCAGAGCTTTTTGCGCCTGGCCAATGCCATGAAGCTGGATCTGAATTTGCAAGATCCCGCTGTCGTAACTCTGGCGGACTGGCAGCGGATTTGTGCCCGCATCACCGCTCCCGATGTGTTGGCCTCTGGCGCGAGCCCGGCCTTGGTGGCGCAGATGCTGGCCACCTTGCCCCCGGTCGAGTATCGTCTTCAGCCTCTGGAAGAACACCTGGGCCATTTTGGCTTGGGCCTCAAAGAACCCTACGCCACCTTTACGGCCCCCTTGCGCCGCTATGCCGACTTGCTCAATTTGCGTGCTCTGCACCTGGCCCTAAGCAAAGGACGCGATCGCCGCAGCCCTCGCTCCAAAACTGTGGTGGATCTGCACGGCCCCAGCGGCTACGGCCAAATCGACTGGCAAGTGTTGCCGCCAAAGGTGCAGGAGGAATGGCAGGCGTTTCTCCAGGCGCAACTGCCCAAAATTCAGGAGGGGTACCGGATCCGGCAGCAGGCGGAACGGGAGCTGATGGGCCTGAAGCGCTCTGAGTTCATGCAAAAGCACCTGGGAGAGGTGTTCCCCGGCCTAATCATCGGCGTCCAGAACTACGGCTTTTTTGTCCAGGTGGATCCCATCTTGGCGGAAGGCTTGGTGCGGGTGAGCACTCTCAAAAACGATTGGTACGAGTACCGCAGCCGTCAGCAGGCGCTGGTGGGACGCAAGAGTCGGCGCCAGTTTCGCCTGGGGGATCGGGTGGAGGTGCAGATTAAGAACGTGGATTACTACCGCCAACAAATTGACCTGGCGGTAATCGGGGAAGGCCGTCCCTACGAAGAAGAAGAATAAGGCGGGGATCCCTCCATGGATCGCAGCTGGAGAGGACGGTTGTTGCGAACTCTGGCTCTGGCAAAATAGGCGATACCTAGATCAGGAAGATCCTACCGGAGCTTCCGGCACCCAGCTCTACTGCCCCGAAAGAGTCCAGGGTGCTCCCTGTGTCTGTATTGCCTTCCTATACTGAGTAGCAAAGCTCTGCCGAACTCCTATGCAGCCCACCAATCCCAACCAATTTACCGAAAAAGCTTGGAGCGCCATTGTCCAATCCCAAGATGTGGCCCGGCGGCACCAGCAGCAACAGTTGGAAACCGAGCATTTGCTGATCTCCCTTCTGGATCAAGAGGGGGGGCTCACCCAAACCCTCCTGCAACGGGCAGGTATCGATCCGAGGCTGGTGCGGGATAAAGTGGAAAGCTTCATCAACCAGCAGCCCAAGTTGGCGCGGGTGGATCAGCTCTACTTGGGTCGCGGCCTGGAAACCACCCTGGATCGGGCCGAGGAGTTTCGCAAAGAGTACGGCGATGATTTCATCTCGGTGGAGCACTTGTTTTTGGGATCCCTGCAAGATGAGCGGGTGGGCAAGCGGGTCTTGGCACCCCTGGGCCTGACGGTAGAGCGCCTCAAACCGGTCATCAAAGAGGTGCGAGGCAAACAGCGGGTCACCGACAAAAACCCCGAATCCCGCTACGAAGCCCTGGAGCGCTATGGCCGCGATCTCACCCAGGCGGCCCGCGAAGGGAAGCTGGACCCGGTGATCGGGCGAGATGACGAGATCCGCCGCGTCATTCAGGTGCTCTCCCGCCGCACCAAAAACAACCCCGTCCTCATCGGCGAACCCGGCGTGGGGAAAACAGCCATTGTGGAGGGCCTAGCCCAGCGCATCAACCGGGGAGATGTGCCGGAGTCTCTGAAAAACCGGCGAGTCATTGCTCTGGACATGGGCGCTCTCATTGCCGGGGCCAAGTACCGCGGGGAATTTGAAGACCGCCTCAAAGCTGTGCTCAAAGAGGTCACCGAATCCGAAGGCCAGATCATCCTCTTCATCGACGAGTTGCACACCGTTGTCGGCGCCGGGGCCGGCGAAGGGGCCATGGATGCCGGCAACTTGCTCAAACCCATGCTGGCGCGGGGCGAGTTGCGCTGTATCGGCGCCACCACCCTGGATGAATACCGCAAGCACATCGAAAAAGATGCGGCCCTAGAACGCCGCTTTCAGCCGGTGTACGTGGATCAGCCTTCGGTGGAAGATACCATCTCCATCCTGCGCGGCCTCAAAGAGCGCTACGAGCTGCACCATGGGGTCAAAATCAGCGACTCCGCCTTGGTGGCGGCAGCGGTGCTCTCCAACCGCTACATCTCCGAGCGCTTCCTGCCCGACAAAGCCATCGACCTGGTGGACGAGGCGGCGGCCAAGCTGAAGATGGAGATCACCTCCAAGCCCGTCGAATTGGATGAAATTGACCGGCGGATCATGCAATTGCAGATGGAGGAGCTCTCCCTGAAAAAAGAAGATGATGCCGCCTCCAGAGATCGCCTCAGCAAAATTGAGCAGGAGCTGGCCAACCTGACGGAGCGACAACGGGAGTTGAATGCCCGCTGGCAATTTGAAAAAGAGGCTATCGAACGCCTGCAAAGCCTTAAAGCCGAGCGGGACGCCGTCAAGCTTCAAATCGAACAGGCTGAACAAAAATATGACCTCAACCGCGCTGCCGAGCTCAAGTACGGCAAGCTGATGGAATTGGAGCGGCAAATCCAAGAGCAGGAGGCTCACCTGGCCAAGCTGCAGGCCAACGGCGAGCCGCTGCTGCGGGAGCAAGTGACTCCTGAAGATATCGCTGAGATCGTCTCCCGCTGGACCGGGATCCCAGTCACCAGCCTGATGGAGTCGGAAAAGCAGAAGCTGCTGCGCCTGGAAGCCCATTTGCACCAGCGGGTGGTGGGCCAAGACGAGGCGGTAGCCGCCGTAGCGGCAGCCATTCGGCGCGCCCGGGCCGGCATGAAGGATCCCAATCGCCCCATCGGCTCTTTCCTGTTCATGGGGCCCACTGGCGTGGGGAAAACCGAGCTGGCCCGTGCTTTGGCGGAGTTCCTCTTCGACACTTCCGAGGCGATGGTGCGCATCGACATGTCCGAGTACATGGAGAAGCACTCGGTCTCTCGTTTGGTGGGGGCCCCTCCAGGCTACGTGGGCTACGAAGAAGGCGGGCAGCTCTCCGAGGCGGTGCGGCGACGCCCCTACTCGGTGGTGCTGTTTGACGAGGTGGAAAAAGCCCACCCGGATGTCTTCAACATCCTGCTGCAGGTGCTGGACGATGGCCGCATCACCGACTCCCAAGGGCGGACAGTGGACTTCAAAAACACCATCATCATCATGACCAGCAACATCGGCAGCGACCTCATCCTGGAAATTGGGGCCGATGAAAGCCGCTACGAGGAGATGAAAACTCAGGTGCTGGCCATGCTGCGGCACCACTTCCGACCGGAGTTCCTCAACCGGGTGGACGAGCTGATCATCTTCCACGCCCTCACCAAAGAGCAAATTCGCCAGATTGTCGGCCTGCAAATGCAGCGGGTGGAAAAGCTGCTGGCAGATCAGCAAATCGAGATCCTGCTCACCGAAGAAGCCAAGGACTACCTGGCAGAGGTGGGCTACGACCCAGTGTTCGGGGCCCGTCCCCTGAAGCGGGTGATCCAGCGGGAGATCGAAAATCCCATTGCCACCAAGCTGCTGGAAAACGAGTTCCTACCCGGCGACCGCATTTTGGTGGATGTAGCCAACGAGCGGTTGATCTTCCGCAAGATCGGCTCTCAGCCCAGCCAAGAGCCGCCGGCGGCTGTGGCCGTCAGCTAAGTCGGGGTCCTTCCGTCAAAGCGTAATCACTTGGTCAGGTGGGTTGTCCTTCAAGGCCTCGTAGAGGTCAGGGAAACAGCCCACCTGCACTCCTTTGACGACGTTTTTGGGAACGCACCGAGCTGGCTCTCTGCGCCCGCGTCCTTGAGCGTCGCACCAGCGGGGTTCCCCTTCGGCTAGGTTGCGCTCCAGAGCGCACATGTCACACATCATCAGCAGGATGTTTTGCTCTTGGGCAACCTTGGCCAAGCGCTCGCCAATGGGATCCCCCTGCCGCAAAACAAAGCAGTTGTCGTCGAAAAAGAACATGCCCACCACCTGCGCTCCATGCACCCCTGCTTCTAGCTGGGGCAGGATCATCTGGCCCAACTTATAGGTGCCGCAGCGAGGGTGAGTGAACACGTAGGCAACTTTCATGAGGCCCCCTTGCCGTTTCCAATTTTGATTATCAGTAATTATCATTTTCAGAGTAACACGAGTTTCTGGGCCAGAGTTGCCGGACCCAGCAAGCCGAGGTGTGTGGTGATCGGCAAACCAGCCTGAGACCGTTCCTGATGCTTTTGCGCCATCCCGCCCTCAGGCCTGGCTTCTCTCCCACAAAGGGAGAGGGAAGCTAGGATAGGCTACTGCGCCACTTCTGTCCTGCTGCTATCGGAAGCCCTTGCGGGATAGCAGGGATCCCTGGCTAGCGCTGAAACTGAAGAGCCTTTCCCCGCACCGAGGGATCCACCTGGCCGTTTTGAAAGGCAATCTGTCCGCCCACGATCGTGACTAGGGGCCAGCCCACCAATTCCCAGCCCTCGAAGGGACTCCAGCCGCATTTGGTCAGCAGCTCTTCCCGCCGCACCGGTTTGGGTGTGTGGCGATCCACCAGCACCAGGTCGGCGTCGTAGCCCACCTGCAGCCGCCCTTTGTTGGGGATCCGGTAGAGGCGGGCCGGCGCCTCACACATCCACTGCACCACCTGCGCCAGCGTACAACGCCCCTGCTGGGCTGCCGTCAGCATCAGAGGCAAAGCGGTTTCCACGCCGGGCATACCGGAAGGGGAGTGGGGGTAGGGCTGAGCCTTTTCTTCCAAAGTATGAGGGGCATGGTCGGTGGCAATGCAATCCAGGATCCCGTCGTGCAGCCCCTGCCACAGTTGGGCCAGGTTAGCGGGATCCCGCAGGGGGGGGTTCATCTGGGCCAGGGATCCCAGACGAGCGTAATCGGCGGTGCTGAGCAGTAGGTGTTGGGGGGTCACCTCTGCCGTCACCCAGGCCGGCTTGTGCTGGCGCAGCAGCTCGACCTCTAGGCCGGTGGAAAGGTGCAAAATGTGTAGGCGATGGCGGTAGCGGGTGGCCAAGTCCAAAGCCCGCCGTGAGGCGATCAGGGCCGATTCCTCGTCCTGAATTTGCGAGTGAACAGCTACGTCTGTGCGTCCGGCAAACAGGGCCTTACGGGCTTTGATGCGAGACAGATCTTCAGCATGGACGGCAATTAAGAAGTTGGGATCCGTTTCCCCGAAAATCCGCTCCAGCGCCGCCTGATCATCCACCAACAGGGGCCCATGCATGGATCCCATGAAGATTTTGATGCCACAGGCTCCCTGCACCGTTTGCAACTCTTCTAAGTTATCGGCAGTGGCCCCGATGAAAAAGCCGTAATTGACCACACACTTGCTGCCTGCACGGGCCAACTTGTCATCCAGCGTCGCTTGGTCAATCGTCAGCGGGTCGGTGTTGGGCATCTCCAAAAAGCTGGTCACCCCGCCCCGGGCACAGGCCCAGGATCCCGTCTGCAGGTCTTCTTTGTGCTCTCGGCCCGGCTCGCGGAAGTGAACTTGCGGATCGATCACCCCCGGCATCAAGGTATGGCCCTCGGCGTCGATGACCTTGGCCACCCCTTCTGGCGAGAGGTTTTGGCCGATTTGGGCAATGCGCCCCTCCCGCACCAGCACATCCCCCCGCCAGGGATCCCCTTCCGGCACCAGCAGCTCAGCATTTCGGATCAGCAAATCTCCAGACAAAGCTCCGCCCTCCCCCAAAGGCGCTCTCAAGATAAAGACTATTGACTTGGCTCCGCCAGCACAACCGCATCTGGATCCACTGACAGATGGGCGATCAGCCGATCCACCAACCGCGAGAGGGTTGCCTGTTCTTCTGGGCTGAGACAGCCGTAGGTTTGCTCCCGCAACTGCCAAATCAGAGGGGGTAAAACGTCTTTCAGCTCCTCCCCTGCAGGTGTGAGGTAGACCCGCCAAATCCGCCGATCCTCAGGATCTCGCTGCCGCCGGATCAGCTCCCGTTTTTCCATGCCATCCAACACCCCGGTCATGGTGCCCCCCAACTGCTGCAAGCGCTCACAAATAGTGGAAGTAGGGATCCCGTCTTCTTCCCAAAGGCAGCAGAGCACCACCCAATGGGAGATGGTCAGGCCAAAAGGCTCCAAATGAGACTGCAACTTCCGCCGCACCAATTGAGACAACAATCGAATGCGGTAGCCCAGGGAGTTGGGGGCGAGAATGTCATGCCACCGTTCCAGGAAAGCCTGCTTTTCCGATTGAACCATCTCCCCGGTTTGACTGTTTCCCATCGGCGGCCTGGAATGCTCGGAATCTAAATCGCCCTATTTTATCTTTTACTGAGGAGAAGGAGAGAAGGAGCTTACGGTTTGCCGAGAAGGTTGTGTGATCTGCAGTACGGCCTAGCCCTTGCACAGCCAACAGACGATCTGCGGCCATTACAGTTGCAAAAGATATCCATAAAGATATCCATCAGGCCATACAACATTTTTTGGCTACCCATCAGCTAGAAATTGCAGGAGCCCCGCAC
>NZ_JANSHV010000016.1:0-3579 GCF_047461775.1 Synechococcus sp. R6-5 | reverse complement strand
GCTTATTATTGACTAGAGTCATGCTCCACACCGAATCATCACTGCTTAACGAAAACTTCTGCTGGCGCTCCGCCGCCGACCCTTGGGATCCCCTGTTGAGGGCACGCCATTCCTGGCTAGACTGTTCCAGAGTGAGCAGGAAAGGAGTTCGGGCTGCCGCCACCTGCCGGAGAGTTGAAGAGGCTTGAATGAGAACCCCAGCCATCACTTGCTCTTGCCCGCCGCAGCTTAATTTTCCTCCTCAGCGCTGGCTGTGGAGTTGCTTGGGAGCCATGGCCATAACGGCTCTCACGGCTGTTGCCGCTTGGGCGCGGCCAGTGCTGGAAGTACGCATGACCCTGGGTTTGCCCATCAGCCCCAACTACTGGTACATGGTAGCTCTCAGCCAGGCCGGCAGCCCTGGCCCTACCGCCAACTTGGTGGATCCCAACGTCCGTGTGGGGCCCAACGAGTACACCTTTGTGCGGGACTGGGATTACCTCATTCGGGTTACCCCCCTCAACGAAGAGTCAGTCTTGCAGGCCACCATCCAGCGATTTGGAGAGCCGGAACGGGAGTTTGCCGTTGGCTTTAACCAGGTACGGGTTAATCGCCTCACCCGCGACCGCGATACCCTCAATTTCCAGATCGATATCTCCGAGCTGCAGGGCCTTGATGGGCGAGACCAAGATATTCAGGTGGCTCTGCTCACCGCTCGCGCCCCCTTCCGTGTGGCCCCCGAAGAGACCAATCTGGCCATTGATGCCACCCGGGGAGATTTGCCCAACTTCTATCGCCTCAGCCTGTCCAATCAGCGGCAGGTGGTTGTGGATGATCCCCAGCGACAAGAGACGGTGCGCCGCAGCCGCGAATTGATCCAACAAAGTGGCTCCGGGGCTGCCCTCACTCGCGACCTTATCGAGGGCGGGGCTTTGGAGATTTTGGCCGCCAACATCCTCACCTTCGAGCTGCGCCTGGTGGATCGCTAGAGAGGGATCCCTCCCCCCTCGACGACTGGCATCGCTCCAAGACTGTCTCCGCAACCCGGCGGGAACCAAAAATAGCGACGAACCGGCCCGCCAGCCTCGGCAGAGGCGCCGGGGATTCAAGGGGAGTGCCAGGGCTTTACTCCCCCCCAGAGAAAGGGCCTGGAATTGGATCCAACATCACAAACAAAAACGACTCCAGCCCCGCCAGGTAGGTGAGCACTTCCTCCCGGGCCGCTTCCAGCTCTAACTTGTTGACCTGGGCCGCTTGCTCAATCAAGGCTTTCACTGCCGTTGGCCCCTGCAACAGGGATCCCAGCCAGGCCATCTGAGGAGCTGGAATGGTTAGGCGTCCATAGCTGGATCCCGGCCAATTCATAGCAAACTCCAGCTTCTTCTCGTAGGCTTTGGCAAAGTTTTGGCGAAATTCGACGTTGTCGGTCAGGATGGGGTTGAGCTGCACCCTGCCCCCCAGCCAATCGGCGTCGCTCCAGGGCAAGACCAAGGAAGAGCCGGGGTGTTCCGCCCAAAAATCGATCAGGCGATGGTTGGGGTAGATCAGCTCATAAAAGTGATTCTGGTCGGCAGGCGAGAGCTTGTCCAACTCAGCTTGCAACCAGGGGGGCATGGCCCTCTCCTTGAACAAAAGCGCCGGATCCCAGTCGGCATAGTCCACCAGACAAACCAGGCCCAGCTCAGCTTCCTCGAGCATGCGCATCAGGTCGGGGATCAGGAAGCCCTTGTCTCCTGGCAAGAGGTAGTTGGCCCGGATGTTGGTGTCGTCTTTGTAGATCTCAGGGTTCCAGCGCAGGGCTGCCCGCATTTCGTCCGAGGCCAAACTGGCCATGAATTCCCGCACCCGCTGACAGGCTTCGGGGGTGGGCAGATCAAATAGCCCCAGCAGCCGAAACGCCTCTTGCATGCGGAAGATGACCTCCCGCTGGTAGGCGTGGTGCAGGTTGGCCCGCAGGATCCCGTCAGGTTTGAGAACCCGCTTGAGGGCTTTTAGCCCCGCCACCGGATCGTCCAGCAGATAGAGCACATCGTTGAGGCTGATGAAATCAAATTCCAGCCCCAACTGTTCGATGTCCAATAGGTTGAGAACATGGAGCTCCACCTCCCCGAAGCCGTGGTAGCGCAAGCGTCGCTCCGTCACCCGTACCGACTCTGCCGACAGGTCGCACACCACCAGCCGCGCCCCCGGATTGGCCTCCGCCAAGATCAACGTTTCCCAGCCCGAGCCGCAGCCGGCATTCAAAATGAGAGCGCCTTCGCTGGGCACAATGGCGCGGGTGCGGGCGTATTGGGCGGTGGTCAAACTTAGGCGGTACAACCCGTCAATGGCGTTGCGGCCCGAGGCCTCAATCGCCACATTGGGGTAGGGCAATTCTTCGTACAGTTGCCGCAGAGATTCTGTCGAGCTGCTGGCCATGGGATCCGCTGCAGGAAGCTGCCCTTTATGCTACCCGGCATCCCTTCCCCGCAGGAATGCCTCTAAGGCAGCAGCCAGGGTTTCATTCCCCTGCAGATCCAATCCATCCGGCCTCTGGGGTGGGTGGGCGGGATCCCGCAAAAAGTCCCAGGATCCTTGAAAAAACTCCTCTGGCGAGAGAATGCGATGCCAGCCATAGCGCCGCAAACCCTCAACCAGCAACGGCGACTCGGCAAACCCAGAGCGGGTAACACAGGCCATAGGTGTGCGGCTGCGCAGGGCCTCTGCCAAAGTGCCATAGCCCGGCTTGGACACCACCCAGCGGCAGAGGGGCATCACATCCACCGGTCGCCACACCCGCCCATCCAAAACCCGCAAGTTGGGCAAGGGGGGAGCTTCCGGATCAAAGGTGAGAAACTGCCAGTCGGGAAAATCTTGGAGCCGCTCGTAAGGAAACCCCCGTACCCCCAGCCCGCCAAAGGTAAACAAAGCCCTGGGTTGCCCCGGGTGTAACCCCAACTGGGCGGCAACCTCCTCCGGCCCGTAGCGGGGATCCGATCCCGTCAGCCCCACCTCCTGCTGACGCGGGAAGGCGCTAGTGCTCCGCACCGCTGACGCGACCATGCTCTCGCTAAAAGGCAGGCGAAATAGAAGGTCGCACTGCCCGTAGAGCTCCTGGATCCAGGCCACAAACGGTTGAAACTCAGGGCCGTATTCTTGGTAGATGAAATCCCAGCCAAAATTACTGGCCATCCAGCAAGGGATCCCAGCAGCCTGGGCAATCGCCGCAGCAATGGGCGGCACATCCGCCAACACCAAAGGCACCCCCTGGGCTCGAATGAAATCCGCTTCTTCTCGAACAAGCTCCGCAGCGCTGGCTTTAAACGCCTTGAGGGCAGCCAACGTAGCCGGCAGATCCGCTTGCAGCCCATCCGGCTGCACCACCCCCACATCCAACGCCCGCGGCCGATGGAGAAACTTCCCCTCCACGTAACGCTCCAGGAGCCAGCGGGGAGCCGGCGTAACAAAGATGGGCAGAACATGGGGATCCCGCCGCAGCAAAGCATTCACGACCGCCGCCAGACGGGTAACGTGCCCAAACCCGTGAGCTGTTGCCGCCACATACAGAGGAACGGGATTCATTGTGCTCTGCACCGCTAACGCGATAGGACTCCGTCCCGC
>NZ_JANSHV010000015.1:0-33245 GCF_047461775.1 Synechococcus sp. R6-5 | reverse complement strand
TGGGATAAAGCCCGCACCCTGCGCATAGTGCGGGTGTCGGGTAGTTTACTTTCGCAAGACTACATCATCCCCTTAGGTGCAGAGCCAGCCGCCGGCTTGGGCTCAGGCTTTTCCACCACAATCGCTTCGGTTGTGAGGTACATTCCGGCTATGGAAGCCGCGTTTTGCAGCGCTGAGCGCACCACTTTGGCCGGATCGACGATCCCCTGGGCAAACATATCCACATAGGTTCCGCTCAGGGCATCGAAGCCAAAGGGCATCTCCTTCTCCAAAACCTTTTCCACCACCACTGACCCTTCCAGACCGGCATTGTGGGCAATCTGAAAGAGAGGGGCCTGCAAGGCTCGGTAAACAATTTCTGCCCCCACCTGTTCTTCGGCATTCAACTTGGCCTTGAAAGCCGGGATCCCTTTGGAGAGGTGCAATAGCGTCGCCCCGCCGCCAGGGACGATCCCTTCTTCCACCGCAGCTCGGGTGGCATTCAGGGCATCCTCAATGCGCAGCTTGCGGTCTTTGAGTTCGGTTTCAGTAGCGGCCCCCACTTTGATGACTGCTACCCCCCCAGCTAACTTGGCGATGCGTTCTTGCAGTTTCTCGCGGTCGTACTCGGAATCGGTGGTTTCCAGTTGCTTGCGAATTTGAGCCACCCGCTTTTCCACCGCCGCTTTGGTGCTGCCATCGGTCACGATGGTGGTCTTGTCTTTGGTGACGGTGATCTTGCGGGCTACCCCCATCATGTCCAGGGTGACCTTATCCAGCTTGATGCCAACATCCTCAGAGATGAGCTGCCCGCCGGTGAGAATGGCGATATCTTCCAGCATGGCTTTGCGCCGATCCCCAAAAGCCGGAGCCTTGACCGCCACCACATTGAGTACCCCCCGCAGGCGGTTCACCACCAATGTGGCCAGAGCCTCTCCCTCCACATCCTCCGCAATGACCAGAAGAGGCCGACCCTCGCGGGCCACCCGCTCTAGGATGGGCACCAGATCTTGCAGGCTGGAGATCTTGTTGCTGGTAATCAGCAGATAAGCATTCTCATACTCGGCCACCATCCGCTCCGAGTCTGTGACGAAATAGGGGGAAATGTAGCCGCGGTCAAACTGCATCCCCTCCACCACGTCCAACTCGGTTTCCAGCGACTTGGATTCTTCGACCGTGATCACCCCATCTCGCCCTACAGCATCCATGGCCTTGGCGATCATCTCTCCCACTTCGCTGTCGTTGCCGGCAGAGATAGTGGCTACTTCGGCGATGGTCTTACGGCCTTCCACAGCCTTGGCGTGAGCCGCAATTTGCTCCACCAAGTAGGCGGTGGTCTTTTCAATGCCGCGCCGCAGAGCCACAGGGTTGGCACCCGCCGAGATGTTTTTGAGCCCTTCCCGCACCATGCTTTGGGCCAGGATGGTGGCTGTGGTGGTACCATCTCCGGCCACATCGTTGGTCTTAGAGGCCACTTCCCGCATCAACTGGGCGCCTGTGTTCTCCAAGGGATCCGCCAACTCAATTTCTTTGGCAATCGTGACCCCGTCGTTGACGATTTGGGGGGCACCAAACTTCTTCTCCAAGACCACGTTGCGTCCTTTGGGGCCAATCGTAACCTTGATTGCATCCGCCAGTTGGTTGATGCCCTGCTCCAATGCCTTGCGGGCCTCTTCTCTAAACAGAATCCGCTTTGCCATAGAATCCGCGATCCTCGTAAGTCTGACTGGGCTCCTACTTTGGGTACTGCCAGGCGGAGTGGGGTTCCCAGGAATCCTCCGGCTCGGCTAGCAGGGAGTTAGCACTCTAAACTCCCGAGTGCCAATCTAGCTCAAAGACGGGAGCCTGAGCAAGATGGGCAGATCCGGAGTCACGTTTTGGCTGACAGGGGGGAGAGGGCTAGGAGTTGCCGCCGATCAGGATGTCGGGAAACTGGGCCTGGGCTTCGCTGATGGGGCGGTTGCGCCCGCCGTTTTGCCAGTAGTTGATGAGTTCGGTGGCTCGGTTGAGCAGCTCGATGCGATCCACTTCGCTGATCCAAGTTTTGCTTTCCAGCTCAGCCTTAAGCTGCTCCCAAGCGTCATCCCGCGGCCAGAAAAAGTAGTGGGTGAGGGGGCTGCGGTTTTTGGCCACCACCTGATCGACGGCAATAGCCAAATCGTTTTCCAACCAGAGGGCTTTTAGGGCGAACTTCGGCAAGGCTCTCTTCTCCTTTGGGCTACTCAACGGACGATCCGATCCTAACCAGGCAGCCTTTCATTCTGACATATGTCCTGTCCATCGGCGGGCCGAGAGCCGGAAGATGGATACGGGCTCAGCCCTGTCTGGGGGCAAAGGGCCCTAGATCACAGAGGGCTGTTTCCCCTTTCAGTACCAAGTCCCGCAGGATGGCGGCGCTGATCGGGGCCAGCAACACTCCATTGCGATAATGGCCGGTGGCAATGAGCAGATTGGCGTAGCCAGGAGCCCAACCCAGGATGGGGGCGCGCTGTCCCACTGGTCGAGGCCGATGGCCGGCCCAATGCTCCAACAAAGTTGCTTCGGCCAAAGCCGGGCAGAGCCTGATGGCACGGGCCAACAGATCTTGTAGCGCCAGCAGCGTCGGCTCGGGATGGGGGGCCTGAAACTCCACTGTTGACCCCACCCACAGGGATCCATCCCCCAGGGGAACCAGATGCAGATCCGCGTCGGTGACCACGGGCCCCAGGGGGATCCCGGGGGCTTTGACCCGCAGGGCCTGACCTTTGACCGCTTGCAGCGGCACCTGCAGCCCCAGCTCTTTGGCCAGAGGAGAGCTGCCCAGACCTGCCGCCAGGATGACGTGCCCTGCCGAGAGGGTGAGAGCGGGCGTGTAAACCGTTTGCAGGCGAAAGGGGGGATCCGAGCTGCGCTGAATCTTCTGGACAGGCTGGTGGAAGAAAAAGCGGGATCCCTTGCGTTGGGCTGCTTCCAAGAGAGCCTGGGTTAGGAGCTTGGGTTGGACTTGTCGATCCTGGGGAGAGTAGATGGCCGCCGCCAGGTCGCTGCGCAGGCCGGGCTGCAGGGATCCCACTTCGGCAGGGCTGAGCAGATCTAGGCGGTAACCTGCTTGTCGGCGGGCCGCCAGGGTCTCTTGCCAAGCTTCCACTTCCTCCTCCCTGAGGAGTTTGAGAATGCCGCGCCGATTGACGGGCAAACTCCGGCCCAGGTCTTCCTCCAGCCGCGCGATTAGGGGATCGAACAGCTCCAGGCTTTTCAGGCGAAGCTGAACCGTCTCCCCACCCGCTTGCCGACTGGAAATGCCCACCAATACCCCCAGAGCTGCCCCTGTCGAGCCGGCGGCAGGATCCCCGGCATCGATCCCAACCACCGATAGGCCAGCCGCAGACAATTCGTAGGCGATGGCACAGCCCACCACCCCACAGCCAATCACCAACGCATCACAGTTCAACAGCCCGACCCTCAACGGAGACGCTTTTCGTAGTGATACTCCACAGAGTTGCTGCGATCGTGCAATTCACGAATTTCCGGCAGACGTACATAGCCGAGCCGTTCATAGACCCGATGAGCTGTCGTGAAGCGAGTATCTGTCCACAGATGCAGAGAGTCCGCCTGCTGCTGCCGAGCCGCAAATTCGGCCTGTTCAATCAAACGCCGACCCAAACCCCGACCGCGCACTGCAGGCAGGGTGTAGAGTTTTTTCAGCTCCATGCGCCCAGGGATCCCATCGGGCACAAGGCCGACACAGCCGACCACCTGACCTTGATGCTGCGCCACCCAAAGGGCTCCCCCCATCTCCGCAAAGGCCGTGGCAGGCTGAAGCAACTCCGGCACTTCTTCGATATCCAATACACAGCCTGGATACTCCGCAAAGACCACCTGCAAAATGTGGAGCAGAGCTGCACTATCCGAATTTTCAGCAGGACGGATATCGATCTGCATCAAGCAGCGAAGAAAAAGAAATCATCGTTAAGTAAAGCTTTCTCGATTGTACCTGGGCTTGCTCGAGGACTCTGTTTTCTCTGTTTCTCAGGGAGCAGAGGATCCCTGAGGTGAGCAGCTAAGATCGCTAGCATCCCCAACCCCATCTGCCCATGGATACTGAACTGCTGGTTCCCGACGTTGCCGACCTTGTGACGGAGGACGATACCCCGGTGGATAATTTCGCCTCCGAAAAGCAGCAGCGCCTCTTGACAGGGGCTCTCTACAGCGCTTTGCGCGGCAAAACCTTTTTAGCAGCGGCAAATGTAGGCATCTACACCGCCATCGGTCGGCCCCCGATTGTGCCGGATGTTTTTCTCAGCCTGGACGTCACGGTGCCGGAGCAATGGTGGGAGAAGCAAAACCGTTGCTACCTGCTCTGGCAATTTGACAAGCCGCCGGATGTGGTGATCGAGATCGTCTCCAACCGCGAAGGCGACGAGCTGGAAGGCAAGCTGAGCCGTTATGAGCAGATGCGAGTTAGCTACTACGCGGTCTTCGATCCCAATCATGAGCTGGGGCCAGAGGAGTTGCGCATTTTCGAACTGCGGGGCCGCCACTACGCGGAAATGACCGAGACCTGGCTAGAACAGGTGGGGCTGGGCCTGACGGTGTGGGAAGGCGTTTTTGAGGGGAAACAAGCTCGCTGGCTGCGCTGGTGTGATGCCCAAGGGCAGTTGCTGCTGACCGGCGATGAACGGGCTGAGTTGGAGCGGGAACGGGCGGAGCAGGAACGTCAAAGGGCGGAGCGAGAACATCAACGGGCGGAGCGTCTGGCGGCAAGATTGCGGGCTTTGGGTGAGGATCCCGATTTGGAGAGCTGAAGCCCAGGGATCCCCTTCAGCACCCACCCTCCACTACACTCAGAGAGGGAACTGCTGCCGGAGTGGCAGGGATCGTTGGACTCACAGATGGGTTATCGCCGCCGGGATTGGTTGGCCTACTGGCTGCTCAAGTGGCTGGTGGTCAACCCCTTGTTTCGGGGACTGTATTTTGGGCGCACCTATGGGCAGGAAAACGTGCCTCGCCAGGGATCCCTCATCGTCGTCAGCAACCACGCCAGCCATTTGGATCCGCCGCTGGTGGCCAATGCGGTGCGCCGCCCGGTGGCCTTCATGGCCAAGGAAGAGCTGTTTCGGGTGCCGGGGTTGAAGCAAGCGATTCAGCTCTACGGGGCCTATCCGGTCAAAAGAGGCGGCTCCGACCGCGCTGCCTTGCGAGCCACAGAAGCAGCCTTGGCGCGGGGATGGGCGGTGGGGATCTTTTTGAATGGCACTCGTACCCCCGATGGCCGCATTCCTCACCCCCACTTGGGAGCGGCTCTGGTTGCAGCGCGAACGCAAACCCCTCTGTTGCCTGTGGCCCTCTGGGGTACCGAGAAAGTGCTGCCCAAGGGATCCCGGTGGCCGCGTTTGTTCTGCCCCATCACGGTGCGCATTGGCGACGTGATTCCCCCCCCTGCTTCCAGCGATAAGGCCGATTTGCAGCAGGTGACGGCAGAGTGCGTGCAGGCTATCCATGCCCTTTTGGATCAGGGGCGCTGAGGGTATCTTGGGCTACCAGATACTCAACAACAGGGATCCCTCCCAAGATGTGCTTTTGAAGAATCTCCTCCACCACCTCCGGCGTGACCGAGTGGTACCAAAACCCACCGGGATAGACCAGCAGCACAGGGCCGGGAACAGCATAGTCGCATGCCCGCAGGCAGTTGGCTTTGGTGCGGTGTACCCGCAGGGATCCCCCGCTCCCGATTTCCAGGTTCAATTCCTTGATCCGCGATTTCAAATAGTCCCAGGCTTCCAATCCCACGGCTTTCTCACAACATTTGGGCTTGGTTTGATCTGCACAAAGGAACAAATGCCACTGGTAGGGCGGAATGGGAGCCGGCTGAGGCGCTTGGCCTGGGGATCCGGTTGCCGAGGAGGGATCCAGGATAGGGGAAGAAGCGACAGGACGCGACATAACAAGATGTTTGGGCTTGGCTACAGTTGCATTATCCCCTGTTCTCTAGGTTCTTACCGATGCTGGTGGATAACCCCAAGCCAGCGACTGTTTCTTGCTCTGCTCCCCCCTCCAGCACTGCAAGAGCAGGTGACAGCCATCAAACAGCAGTTTGCCGAGCAATTTGCCAGCCAAGCGGCCCTGCGCTCGCCTCCCCACATCACTCTGGTGCCGCCGTTCGAGTGGCCCAGTTCCGATCTGCCGGCCTTGACGGGATCCCTAGAGGCCTTTGCCAAGCAGCAAACTCCCGTCGCCATCCAGTTATCCGGCTTTGGGGCCTTCGCGCCGCGTGTCATTTTTATTCACGTCGTGCCCTCCCCAGAACTGCAGCAGCTACAAGCTCAAGCCCATCACCACATGGGGATCCTTCTCAACCAGAAAGAGACAACCGCTCAGGGCCGTCCGTTCGTGCCCCACATGACCGTTGCCTTTCGAGATCTAACCCCCGCCCACTTTCGCGCCGCCTGGCCAGAGTTCAAGACGCGTTCTTTCCAGAGTGCGTTTGTAGCGTCAGCTTTGACGCTCCTCCTCCACGACGGCAAACGTTGGCAGGTTTTTGCCCAGTTCTCGATGGGGGAATAATGGGGAACAGAAGAGGGTTGCCAACCGAAGCAGCCTACTCCACCCAGTGAGCGGCCATGTATTCCGCCAAGTCCAACACCCGCTGGGAGTAGCCCCACTCGTTGTCGTACCAAGCCATGACCTTGACCAGATCCCCATCCAGCACACTGGTCATCTCCGCATCCACAATGGCCGAGCAGTCGTGGCCGCGGTAGTCGATGGAGACCAAGGGAATATCCGAGTAGGCGATGATCCCTTTCATCGTGGTTTCCGAGGCTTCCTTCAGGGCAGCGTTTACCTCCTCGGCAATCACGCGCCGCTCCGTCTGCACCACCAAGTCCACCAGAGACACATTGGGCGTGGGAACCCGTACCGCCACCCCATTCAGCTTGCCTTTCAGCTCCGGGATCACCAAAGCCACCGCCTTGGCAGCCCCCGTGGTGGTGGGCACCATGCTCAATGCTGCTGCCCGGGCCCGCCGCAGATCGCGGTGACCACCATCTAAGATCCGCTGGTCGCCGGTGTAACTGTGGGTGGTGGTCATGGTGGCACGGAGGACGCCGAACTTGTCCAGCAACACCTTGATGATCGGGGCAAGGCAGTTGGTGGTGCAGCTGGCGTTGCTGACAATGTTGTGCCGCACCGGGTCGTAGGTGTGTTGATTAACACCGTAGACAAACGTGGGAATGTCTCCCCCCTTGGCCGGGGCGGTGATCACCACCTTTTTGGCCCCCGCTTCTATGTGCTTAGAGGCACCCTGGTAGTCGACAAAAACACCTGTAGCTTCAATAACAAGATCCACCTTCCACTCTTTCCAGGGCAGGTTGCTGGGGTTGCGGTCGGAAACGGCATAGATATGCTTGCCGTTCACCACCAAACCGTTTTCTGCAGGCTCAACGTCTGCTCCCTGCAACGGCCCAAGGATGGAATCGTACTTGAGCAGGTGGGCAGCCGTGCGAGCATCTGAGGTGTCGTTGATGGCAACAATGTCCAGGTTGGACTGGGAGCGACCCAGCCAACAGCGCAAAAAGTTGCGACCAATGCGACCAAACCCGTTGATGGCTACCCTAACCACTGCTCCTGACCTCGCTGCTTGAAATCTCTTGGGGGCTGCTGCCTAGCACATGATATCGCAACCCCTGAACATTCTGAAGACAAAATTTGGGATCCAAGGGGTTGTCTTCGTGGACGTTGACCTGCAAACCTATGCGGAGCAGGGATTGAGCCTCTTTCAAGCGGGATAGCGCTGGTGCAGCAGAGCCATAGCCGAGGCTACATTTTCTACCCCTCGCTGCTCCAGAAGATCCGTGAACATACTATCCAGCCAGTAAAGGTGCTCGCTGATGATCTGGCTCCAGGCGCGGTAGAGTTTCACCTGGACTTCCAGGGGCAGCAGGATCAGCCCTTCGGTGGAAAGGCGTAGGGTTTGCACCTCGGTCATGCTCACTGCCGTAAAGGAGCGCCGCCGCCCCGTCAGCAGAGAAAGTTCCCCAAACAAGCGCCCGGCGTGCAGCGTGGCCAGCCAATAATCTCCCGGATGTCGCACGTACTGGCGACGCAGCTCCACCACTCCACTGAGGATCATGTACAGGTCACTGCTGGGATCCCCCTCTTGAAAGATCACCTGGCCAGGAGAGAAGCGGCTGGGCAACAGGGCTGCCGTCAGCGCCTTCCACTCGGCATCTTCCAAAGATTGGAAGAGCAAGTGCTCGCGAACACGCTCAAACGGATAACGGGGGCTGCTCATGATGTCGGTGGGCCAGAGGGGTACCTGAGGCCGGCTCCGTTTCATCCTACCGCTGCCGGCAGGGTATTGGGAGATGGGAGAGAGTTGTCCCCAAAGAGTATCTAAGATGCAATGGAAAAGGTAGGTCGCTCCCAGGGATCCCATGCAGCCTGGCTCAATTGTCCGCTGCCGCAACCGCGAGTGGGTGGTGCTCCCCGCTGATTCAGAAGAAATTGTGGTGCTGCGGCCCCTCACCGGCACCCCAGAAGATGCGGTTTGCATTCACCGACACCTGATGAACCTTGTGGGCGGCACCTTGCCCTTCGAGCGAGTGGAGCCTACCGCCTTTCCTTGGCCCTCTGGGGATCATCCTGCCGATGCCACCAGTACCCTTCTCCTCTGGCAGGCGGCCCGGCTGATTTTACGGGAGGGCGCAACTCCCTTTCGCTCTCTGGGGCGCCTCTCGATTCGGCCACGGGTATACCAGTTTGTGCCCTTGCTCATGGCGCTGCGCCTCGATCCGGTGCGGCTATTGATTGCCGACGACGTAGGGGTGGGCAAGACCATCGAGGCGCTGCTGATAGCCAGGGAGCTTTTGGATCGCGGCGAGATCCGACGCCTTTGTGTCCTGTGCCCTCCCTATTTGTGCGAGCAGTGGGCCAGCGAGCTGGCCGAGAAGTTTAACCTGGAGCCAGTGGTCATCCGCTCGGGAACGGTGGGGCAATTGGAGCGAAAAACCCCTGTTGGGCGCAGCCTCTACGAGCACTTTCCTGTCCAGGTGGCCAGCATTGACTTCGTCAAGACCGAGCGCAACCGCCACCCATTTCTGCAATTTTGTCCTGAGCTGGTCATTGCCGACGAAGTCCATGGGGCAGCGGCGGCCCATGGCAAAAACCAGCAGGAGCGCCACAGTCTGCTCAAAGCGGTGGCCCAAAACCCCAACCGCCACCTGATCCTGCTGACGGCAACTCCCCACAGCGGTGTCGAAGAGGCCTTCCGCTCGCTGCTGGGGCTGCTGCGGCCCGAGTTCGAGACATGGGATCTCCAGGATCTCAACGAAGACCAACGCGTCCAGCTAGCCCGTCATTTTGTCCAGCGCACGCGGCGAGATATTCGGGAAACTTGGCAGGAGCTCACCTGTTTTCCAACCCGGGAAGCTGAAGATGAAACCTACACCCTTTCTGAGGGGCAGCGCAAGCTGTTCGAGGACACCTATGGGTTTTGCTCGGAATTGGTGTGCACAGGGCAGCAACTAGAGAAGCGCCAGCAGCGAGTGCGCTACTGGGGAGCGCTGGCCCTTTTGCGCTGCGTAATGTCCAGCCCGGCGGCAGCAGTAGCGGCATTGCACAATCGCAGCGGAGCAACCCTGGAGGCAGAAGAAGAGGTTGAGGCAGAACTGAGCCGCTGGGTGTTCGAGTCGGCAGAAGAGCGTACCGACGATGAGCTGCCAACGCCAGCTCTTGAAGCCGCAGACCCAACCCTGCCGGATAGCGACCGCCGCCGGTTGCAGGCCCTGGCCCGTCTGGCCAAACAGCTCCAGGGCCCAGAGCACGACACCAAACTGGCGCGGGCCATCGAGCTGGTGAAAAAGTTGCTTCAGGAAGGTTTTCATCCCATCCTCTGGTGCCGCTACGTTGCCACTGCGGAGTATCTGGACAGTTACCTTCGGCAACAGCTGGGATCCCCAGCCCAAGTAGCCTGTGTAACGGGCAGGATGGGAGACGAGGAGCGGGAGGCCAAGATCGCGAACCTGGAAGTTGACCGACCACGGGTGCTGGTGGCCACCGACTGCCTCTCGGAAGGGATCAACCTGCAGGAAAAGTTTACAGCCGTCATCCACTACGACCTGCCCTGGAACCCCAATCGGCTGGAGCAGCGGGAGGGCCGGGTGGATCGCTACGGCCAAAAGGCCAGCCGGGTCAAGGTCATCCGCTTTTTTGGCCGCGACAACCCCGTAGATGGCGTGGTACTGGAGGTGTTGCTCAACAAAGCGCGGGAGATCCACCGCACCCTGGGCACCCACGTGCCTGTGCCGGAGGCTAGCGAAAGCGTTACCCAGGCTGTGCTCGAAGCCCTCTTCCTGCGCAAGGGACACTGGTCCGCCGAGCGCCAGCTAACCCTCGATCTTGGCGTGCCGGAAGTGGATGAGTTTCACCGGCGCTGGGATCGCTCTGTCGAACAGGAGCGGCGCAACCGCACCCGTTTTGCCCAGCGGGCCCTCAAGCCTGAGGCAGTGCAGCGGGAGCTGGAGGCCACCGATGCCGTGCTAGGGGATCCCGAAGCTGTGCGCGAATTCTTCCTGGCTGCCGCCCAGCGCCTCAACCTAGCCATAACCCCAGGGAAGCGGTCGGGGGTCTACCAGGTTAGCGTCGGCTCCGAAGCCACTGCCACCTTGCCGGAAGCCATTCGCCTGGCCCTGCCCTCTCCCAAAGGCGGGCGTTGGCTAATCAGCTTCGACTCGCCCACGCCCGAAGGTGCCGAATACATTGGCCGCAACCACCGCGTCGTGGTTGCCCTGGCCCAGTTTTTGCTGGAGGAAGCCCTCGACAACCCAGAGAAAGGGGATGCTGTCGTCTCCCGCTGCGGCGCTCTACGCACCCGAGCGGTAGTTGATCTTACAACTCTACTGCTGCTGCGGGTGCGCTACCTGGTGGAGCAACCCCAGGGGCAGCCTCTCTTGGCGGAAGAGGTGCTGGTGCTAGGCGGTGTTGGCCTGGAGAGCGGCGAGGCCCGCTGGCTGGAGACGGGCGCAGCTCTCCAACTGCTGGCCACGGCCAAGCCGGATGAGAACCTACCGCTAGCGGAAAAGCGGGAGCTGGTTCAGCATCTCCTGGCCTGTCTCGGCCCGTGGCAGGAGACAGAGGAAAACTGGGGAAGGGATCACCGGCTGCAGCAGGCGGCGCGGGAGCGGATTTTGCAGCGTGCTGCTGAGCTGGAGGCTGCCCATAGGCGCATCCGCCAAGCCGTGTCCCTACAGGGGCGGGGGCTGAAGGTGAAGCCGCAGCTTCCCCCCGATCTTTTAGGACTCCTTGTTCTCCAACCGGTGGTTTGCCGATGAGCGAGTTTTCTGGGGTACGCATCGAAGGAGGCCTGTTGGGGCCCGATATTCTCGAAAAGCTGCTGGCAGGGGATCTGCCAGGACAGAAGCCAGAAGACTTCGGCTTTAACAGCAAGCGCGGCCCAGTCGAAGAGATTGCCGCGGTCTTTGCCGATTGTCGAAAGTACTGGGAGGCCTTCCAGAGCCGCCTGCAGCGCCTGCCCGAAAGCGATCTCGCCACCAGCATCACCCGCGATGCCTGGGCGATCCCCTTCTTCAGTTTGCTGGGGATCGAGGTGCGCTATCAACCGCGCGCCTGCGAGGTGGACGGAATGAACTTCCCCATCTCGCATCGCATGGGCGAGGCGGAAGACGCGCCACCGGTGCACATCGTCGGCGCGCGCCAGGAGCTGGGCCGCGTGCCGGCTTCTGGCCGGCCTCGCCTGGCACCCCACTCGCTGCTGCAGGAGTATCTCAACCGCAGCGAGCACCTCTGGGGCATTGTTACCAACGGATTGACCCTGCGCCTCCTGCGGGACTCCACCTAGACTCCACCTATGTGCGTCGGCAGGCCTATGTGGAGTTTGACCTGAAGCAGATCTGAAGCAGATCCTAGAGGAGCAGCGGTTTAACGACTTTGCCATCCTCTTTCGGCTGCTGCACCGCAGCCGCTTGCCCCAAACGGCAGAGCTAGCAGGGGATTGTCTGCTGGAAAAGTACTACCAACAGGCCCTGGAGCAGGGTGGCCGGGTACGGGAACGGCTGCGGGAGGGGGTTGAGGAGTGCATCAGGTTGCTGGCAAATGGGTTCCTGGCCCATCCCAAGAACCAGAGGCTGAGAGCGCGGCTCTTGTCGGATCCCAGGGAGCTCTACCGCCAACTGCTGCGCTTGGTCTACCGGTTCCTGTTCCTCTTGGTTTCCGAAGAGCGGGGGTTGATGAGCAGCGCGGCGCTCTATCGCGAGCACTACAGCGTGACGCGGCTGCGGCGGTTTTTGGATCGGCAAAGTGCCCAAGACGAATACGAGGATCTCTGGTGCAGCTTGCGGGTGCTCTGGAGGGTGCTTTCCCAAGAGGAGCTGGCGGAGCTGCTGGGGGCTGCTCCTCTCAACGGAGAGCTGTTTGCCCCTCTGGAGCTGGATGAGTGCAGCCTGAGCAACCGGGATCTGCTGCAAGCCTTTTCGCACCTAGCCTACTACCGAGAAAACCCCACCTCTCCCCTTCGGCGGGTCAACTACGCGGCGCTGGATGTAGAAGAACTGGGATCCGTTTACGAAAGCCTGCTGGACTACCAGCCCCAGGTTGTCACCTCCCAGGGGGTGCCTCGCTTTGAACTTGGCTACGGCTCAGAGCGCAAGAGCACAGGCTCCTACTACACCCCGCCGGAGCTAGTGGCCGAACTCATCCGCTCGGCGCTGGAGCCAGTGATCGAAGAACGGCTGAAAGCCGCTCGCCCACCTGAGGAAAAAGAGCAAGCGATTTTGTCCATCC
The DNA here is from genome assembly GCF_047461775.1 of Synechococcus sp. R6-5. Classification (NCBI taxonomy): domain Bacteria; kingdom Bacillati; phylum Cyanobacteriota; class Cyanophyceae; order Synechococcales; family Synechococcaceae; genus Synechococcus; species Synechococcus sp. R6-5. The sequence goes on along the minus strand of NZ_JANSHV010000015.1, from coordinate 20,492 downwards.
GTGTGTGTGATCCCGCCTGCGGATCCGGTCACTTCCTGCTTGCTGCCGCCCGCAGGTTGGGCAAGGAACTGGCAAAGATCCGCACCGGCGAAGAGGAACCCGCCCCCGAGCGTGTCCGCGAGGCCATCCGCGATGTGGTGGCGCACTGCATCTACGGCGTGGACAAAAACCCGCTGGCGGTGGAACTCTGCCGCGTGGCCCTGTGGCTGGAGGCCCACTGCGCCGGCAAGCCCCTCACCTTCCTGGATCACCACATCAAGTGCGGCGATTCGCTGGTGGGTGTCTTGGATTTGGCGATTTTGGAAAAGGGCATCCCCGATGAAGCCTTTACCCCGGTTAGCGCTGACTCCAAGGAGGCTGCCCGCTCGCTAAAGCAGCGCAATCGCACCGAGTGCCAGAGTTTGCAAACAGGGCAGCTTTCCCTTGCTTTTGACACTGACCAGGTGGTGGCTGAGCTTAGCCAGGAGCGACAGAAGCTAGAAGCCATTCCAGACAACTCCCCGGCAGAGGTTAGCCGCAAGCAGCAGCTCTACAGCCGCTACTGCCAAGACCCGCAACACCAAAAGCTAGTGGAAGCCTGCAACCTGTGGACAGCCGCTTTTTTCCAGCCCTTGATCCCTGACTTCTCTAGGGCCATTACCACCCAAGCCGTGGCTGATCGACTGCAGGAGAGAACCCCCTCCCAGGCCCTTGCCACTGCTCAGGCCCTCGCTGTCGAGAATCGGTTTTTCCACTGGCCGCTGGAGTTTCCAGAGGTGTTTGAAAGTGGCGGCTTTGATGTGATCCTCTCCAACCCGCCCTGGGAGCGCATCAAGTTGCAGGAAGAAGAGTTCTTTGCCAGCCGCAATACCGCCATTGCTCGGGCTCCGAATGCCGCCGCCCGTAAACGGCTGATCGCCGACCTACCCAAGACCAACCCCGCCCTCTGGCACGACTACCAGCGTGCCCTGCACGGCGCCGAAAGCACCAGCCGCTTTTTACGGGGCAGTGGTCAATATCCCCTCACCGGCCGCGGCGACATCAACACCTACTCGGTCTTTGCCGAACGGGTGCGTAGCCTGCTCAATATCCGGGGGCGGGCGGGCATCATCATTCCTACCGGCATTGCCACCGACGCCACCAATCAGTTCTTCTTCGCCGATCTGGTAGAACAGGGACAACTGGCCAGTCTGTTCGATTTTGAAAACCGTGAAGCGCTCTTTCCCGGCGTACATCGCAGTTACAAATTCTGCCTGCTCACCCTCACTGGCAGCCGTACCCAGACCGACGCCACCACCTTTACCTTCTTCGCCACCCGTGCCGACCACCTGCGCGACCCGCGTCGGCTCTTTAGCCTAACGCCTCAGGACATTGCCCGCATCAACCCCAACACCCGCACCCTGCCGGTCTTCCGTACCCGGCAAGACGCCGACCTGACCCGCGCCATCTATCAGCGCGTGCCGGTGTTGGTTAACGAACACACGGGAGAAAACTCTTGGGGCGTGCGCTTCATGGCGATGTTCCACATGTCCAACGACTCGCACCTCTTCCGCACCCGTGCAGAGCTGGAAAAGCAAGGTTACCGGCTGGTGGGGAATGTGTTTGTGCCCTCACCCCCTAGCCCCCTCTCCCACGCTGCGGGAGAAGGAGGGTACGAATTACCCAAGGCCAGCCAGGAACTGATTGCCAGGGCGCGGCAGTTGCGTCGCGAGGCGACTGCCGCCGAAAGCCTGCTCTGGGAATTGTTGCGTGACCGTCGGCTGCTAGGCCGAAAATTCCGGCGTCAACATCCGATTGGACAATTCATCGCCGACTTCTTCTGTGACGATGCCCGCCTGATCATTGAGATAGATGGCGCCGTGCACCGCGAACCCACTCAGCAGGAACGCGACCGTTTGCGGGAGACAATCCTGCGCGAACATGGCTTTGCCATGCTGCGCTTTACCAATGAGCAGATATTCGACCACACAGAACAAGTCCTCCAAGAGATTGCTGCCTATGTCACTGCCCATTCCTACGAGCATCCTTCTCCCCTCTCCCAAAGCCTTGGGAGAGGGGCCGGGGGTGAGGGCTACCTCCCCCTCTACGAAGCCAAAATGATCTGGCACTATGACCACCGCTACGGCACCTATGAGGGCGTGCGCGACCGCTCCAGCACCCAACTGCCCACGCCTGATGAGCACCAGCACGCCGACCCGCACTTTGTTGTCCAGCCCTGGTACTGGGTATCTGCGGAAGAAGTCAAAGCCCGCCTGGGCGCGTGGCAACGCGGCTGGCTGCTCGGCTTCCGCAATGTAACCAACGCCACCAACGAACGCAGCGCTGTTTTTGGATTGCTGCCAAAGGCGGGGGTAGGTAATAGCCTGCCCGTGTTGCTTCCATCGAACATATCTGCACCTTTCGTCGCAGGTTTGGTTGCGAATTTCTCAACATTGCCATTTGACTGGGTCGTTCGTCAAAAACTGGCAGGCGTTAACATGAACTTCTTTTACGTCGAGCAACTCCCCGTCCTGCCGCCCGAAGCCTACACCCCCGAAGATTTGCGCTTCATCGTCCCGCGCGTGCTGGAGCTGGTCTACACCTCCTGGGACATGAAACCCTTCGCCGACGACGTATGGCGAGAGGCAGACGAAGGATTGCGGGCTGTGATTAGACCTCACCCCCCGACCCCCTCGCCCGCAGCACTGGGTGAGGGCTTCCCCTTCCCGCCGTTCACCTGGAACGAGGAACGCCGCGCCATCCTCCGCGCTGAACTGGATGCGTACTACGCCCGGCTCTACGGCCTCACCCGCAAGCAACTGCGCTACATCCTCGACCCGGCAGACCTCACCGAACGCGAACTGGAAGACATACTCGACCCGCGGGAAGAGGTGGCAGACCCGCTCGACCCGGCTGGCTACGCCGCTCGCGCTGCTGCTAGCACCTTCCCCGGCGAAACCTTTCGCGTGCTGAAGGAGAAGGAACTGAGTCAGTTCGGCGAATACCGCACGCGGCGGCTGGTGCTGGAGGCGTGGGAGAAGCTGGCGCAGCACTCAATAAAAGCTTAGAATACACATAGATCTGCATTTCTATACACACAAGTGGCTCCTCATGCGCACCAACATCGTCCTGGATGACGACCTGATCGAGCGTGCCCGCCAGGTAACCGGCCTCAAGACCAAGCGCGAGGTGATTCACGAAGCGCTGCGTGTCCTGATTCGCCTACACGAGCAAGCTGAGATCCGCAACTTACGCGGCAAGTTGAAATGGGAGGGCAATTTGCAGCAGCAACGCCTGTCGTGCCTGCAGGACTGAGGATGATCCTGGTGGACAGCACCATCTGGATTGATTACTTCAACGGCATTTCATCGCTTCACACCGACTATCTGGATTGGGCCCTGGATCAAACTCTTATCCTGGTGGGCGACCTGATTTTGGCAGAAGTCTTGCAGGGCTTTCGCAAAGATGCCGATTTCGAGCAGGCTCGCTGTGCTCTGGTGAAATTGCATCAGGTGCAAATGGTTAACCCCTCCCTGGCGGTGAAAAGTGCGCAGAACTTTCGCTTGTTGCGTCGCAAAGGCGTGACGGTGCGCAAAACAATAGACAGTTTGATTGCCACTTGGTGCATTGAGAACAATGTTCCGCTCCTCCACCACGACAGTGACTTCGATGGCTACGAGGCGCATCTAGGATTGCGGGTTATTCGTCCATGAGGCAGAGGTGGCCTTCTGCAGACCAGTTTTCTCTTGACATACCCCCTGCCTAAAGGCAAGGGATTCTGGTTCCTGCATTCGGAGAATGCTGCAGCCGTCGGCGGGTACTGGAGGTGTGGGGGAAGCTGGCGCATTGCCGATCCCACTTCGGAGATATCTTTTTGCCGTTCAGCGGGCCGTAGATCTTGGTGGGTGCGGTTTCAAACACCACTTGCGGCATCTTCAAGCTAGGCTTGAGCTAACCAAGCGGGCCTTAAGGGCAGATTCGATGTCCACCATCTTTGATCTCCACGCCACTGTTCTGGACGACTATCGCGATTTTGTCCGCTCCTTTTTTCTCATTGGCGACCAACGGGCGCAAGCCTTTGTGAATCAAGCTCTAGAGGAAGGGATCCACCTCTGGCCAGAACCCCTCCTCCAGCTCAGCCCTAGTTATGTATCTGGTCCAACCGTTGACGAGTTGGCCGAGGCGGGGCGCATTGCCCAAGAAACAGCCCGCATTTTCCGCTTTGAGGATGGCAGACCCTTCCGCCTCTACCGCCACCAGGAGGAAGCTGTTGCCAAGGCCCTAGCAGGCAAGAGTTTTGTCGTTACCAGCGGCACCGGCTCTGGCAAAAGCCTTTGCTACTTCTTGCCCATCATTGACAACTGGATTCGCCAGGGGGGATCCCTGGGCCAGGTGACGGCCCTGGTGGTCTATCCCATGAACGCCCTGGTTAACTCCCAGTACCAGGCTTTACAGGATCTCCGCCAGCGGTATGAGCGCCGCTACAGTCGCCCCTTTCCGCTGCGCTTTGCCAAATACACCGGCGAAACCGAGGAAAGCGAGCGGGAAAACCTGCGGCGGGATCCACCCCAGCTCCTGCTGACCAACTACGTGATGGCCGAGCTACTGTTGGTGCGCCCCGAAGATCAGCGCTTCCTCAGCCCCAACGGCCTGCGCTTTCTGGTCTTTGACGAGCTGCACACCTACCGGGGTCGGCAGGGGGCCGACGTGGCCATGCTGGTTCGCCGCCTCAAGGGACGCTGCGCCGCCAAGAACCTGGTGCACATTGGCACCAGCGCCACCATGATCTCCCGCCCCGAGGCCAGTGCCCTGGAGCGCCGCCAGACCGTGGCCGACTTCGCCAGCCGCTTCTTTGGCCATCCCTTCACACCGGAGCAGATTATCGAGGAGACCCTGGCCCCTTTGAGCGAAGGCGGCCCGCCTTCACCTGAAGAGCTCAAACCCGCCCTCGATCCCCCCTGGCCCACCGACCTAGCTAGCCTGCGCCGCCACCCCTTGATGCGCTGGCTGGAGTACGAGCTGGGCCTAGAGTTAAGTCCCGACGGCAGCCTCAAGCGCCGCGTGCCCAGGGAGCTCTCCGAGGTGGCCGCCCAACTGGCCCAACTGACCGGCACCGCTAGCGAAAACTGTGCGGCAACGCTGCGCCAGTTCCTTGCCCACGCCAGCAGCCTCAAAGACGACCGCAGCCGAGGAGTGGCCTTCAAGCTGCACCAGTTTATCTCCCAGGGCCGCACCCTCTATGCCACCCTGGAAAGTCGGGACAAGCGGCAGTTTTCCCTGGAAGGACAAGTGCAAGCAGGGGAAGGAAAGCTGTTTTTCCCCGTCAAGTTCTGCCGCCACTGTGGCCAGGACTACTACCACGTCCTCAGGTCAAAGACTCACTTCCTGCCCTATCCTCTGGGGGAAGAGGTTGAGGAAGGCGAAGACCAGCAGGCCGGCTACCTCAGCTTGGATCCTCTTGACAACGAGTGGTCGCTGGAGCAGATCCCGGAAGATTGGTACACCCCTGAAAACCGGCTCAAACCCCACTGGAAAAAGCGCGTCCCCCAAGCAGTTTGGGTGCGCCCGGATGGCTCCTTTTCCGAGTACCCCCAGGCGGAGGCGCAGAAGATGTGGTGGCAGCCCCACCCCTTTTCCCTGTGCCTGGCCTGCGGCGAGTACTACAGTGAGCGGGAGCGGGAGTTCGCCAAGCTGGCTTCCCTCTCCAGCGAAGGCCGCTCCAGCGCCACCACCATCCTTGCCACCTCCCTGCTGCGCCATGCCGAGCAAACCCAGGCCGCTTGCAGCAAGCTGCTGACTTTTACCGACAACCGCCAGGACGCCTCCCTGCAGGCCGGCCACTTCAACGATTTTGTGCATGTGGCCCTTCTGCGGGCCTCGCTCTATGCTGCCCTCCTCAAGAAAAAAGAGCTGGGCTTTGACGAGGTGGCCCAGGAAGTGGTGCGGGCTTCTGGCCTGGAGCTTGCCGACATTGCCCAAAACCCGGCTTTGGATCCCGACTCGCCCAGTGCCGAGGAAGTGTGGCAGACCTTTAGCGAGCTAACCGAATACCGGCTCTATGAAGATCTGCGGCGCGGCTGGCGGGTTACCCACCCCAACTTGGAACAGGTGGGCCTGCTGAAAATCGAGTACCGCGGCCTCGGGGAGCTCTGCCAAAATTCAGCCCTGGCTTCCCTTCACCCCTGGTTTGGCCAAGCAACCGTTGGCGAGCGAGAGGGCCTGCTGCGGGCCGTATTGGATCAGTTTCGGCGGAAATTGGCCATCGATGTCCGTCTGCTCGAGAAAGAACCCCAGAGAACGCTGCGCCGGCGGGCCGAGCAACATCTCAACGAGTTTTGGGGCCTAGAGGAGCATGACGAACTGCGGACGGCTAGCTACTTTGTTCGCCAAAGCTGCGACGGAAAGGACATAACAACTTTCAGCCTGGGCCCCCGCAGCGCTATTGGGCGCTTTCTCATCAAGTATCTCGAGCTGACCAGAGAAGCTTACGACGAGCTTCTGGGATCCCTGCTTTCTCTCCTAGTTAGCTACGACCTGCTGCGGCGCCACTCGGAGAATGGCCAGGAAGCCTACCAGCTCAACGCTGGCTGTCTGCGCTGGTGCCTGGGCGATGGCTCGCCGCCGCCAGATCCTCTGTATTCCCGCCGGGCCGAGCAGAGCGGCTACTCCTCTGCCCGCCGCCCCGTTAATCTCTTTTTCCAGCGCCTCTACCAGGCCGGGGCAGCAGGGCTGGGATCCCTGGAGGCTAGGGAGCACACGGCTCAGGTGGTTCGGCCAGGAGAGCGGGAGCGGCGAGAAAAGCGCTTTCGCGGCGAGGAGAGGGATCGCCGCCTTCCCTACCTAATCTGCTCGCCCACCCTGGAGCTGGGGGTCGATATTGCCGATTTGGATCTGGTGCATCTGCGCAACGTGCCCCCCACACCCGCCAACTACGCCCAGCGCAGCGGTCGGGCAGGCCGCCAGGGGCAGCCGGGACTCATCGTAACGTATTGCAGTGCTTTCAACAGCCACGACCAGTACTACTTCCGCCGCCGCGCCGAGATGGTGGCCGGTCGCGTGCGCCCTCCCCGCCTGGATCTAGCCAACGAATCGCTGCTGCGCGCTCACATCCACGCCGTTTGGTTGGCTCAGGTGCGCCTGCCCCTAGGCAATTCCATTGAAACCGTCATCGACGCGGATCGGGAAGAGCTGCCCCTCAGGGAGACAGTGGCCCAGCAAATCCAACTTGAGGAGTCTGCCCGCCAACAAGTGAAGGAGCAGGTGCAGAAGCTGCTGGCCGCCGATCGCCAACTCCTAGATAAAAGCGGCTGGTTTAGCGAGCGCTGGCTTCAGCAGGTCATTGAAGAGGCACCCCAGGCTTTTGACCGAGCTTTCGATCGCTGGCGAGAGCTCTATCGGGCTGCCACGCAGCAGTTGGAAGCCGCTAACCGCCAGCTCCAGACGACTCGCCAAAAGAAAGACCAACAGGAAGCCGAGCGCCGCCAGCAAGAAGCCCTGCGCCAGCGCAACTTGCTGCTGCAGATTGGAACCCAGCGGGAGGAAAGCGACTTCTATCCCTACCGCTATTTGGCTAGCGAAGGCTTCTTGCCCGGCTACAACTTCCCTGCCTTGCCGGTGCGGGCCTGGGTGCCCCGCGGCAGCGAGGGCGAGTTCATCGCCCGGCCTCGCTTTTTGGCTATCCGCGAGTTTGCTCCCCACAACTTCCTCTACCATGAGGGCTGCCAGTGGGAAGCAGTGGCGTTTCAGGCTCCGCCCGGCGGCCTGGAGGAGCGCAAAAGTAGCCACAAGCTCTGTTTTAGCTGTGGGGCCTTTGCCGATCCCCACCTGGATTGCTGCCCCGTCTGCGGCACCCAGTTCGATGGGCAAAACAGCCTCTTTACCCAGCTTCTGGAAATGCCCAATGTGCGCATGCGGCGGCGGGATCGCATCACAGCTGACGAAGAGGAGCGGCGGCGGCAAGGCTACGAGCTGCAGACCTTCTTCCAGTTTGCTCCCGAAAGCTCTGGCTACCGCGTCCAAGAAGCTGATGTGCTGAGCGGACAAACTCCCCTGCTGCAGTTGCGCTATGCCCCGGCGGCCACCCTGCTACGCATCAACCACGGCTGGCGGGGAAGTGGAGGGCGCGGCTTTTTGGTCAACTTTGAAAATGGGGAAGTTCCCTCGCGAGCTCAGCTTGAGCGGAACAGGGCAGGCTCGTCCAACCCAGTCCCCCTGCAGTCCATTCGCCTGGCGGTGCGCAGTACCCAAAACCTGTTGCTGGTGCGCCTGGTTCAGCCAGGGGTGGAGAATCCGCAGGCCCTGGAGACCACCCTGCGCTATGCCCTCAAGCGAGGGATCGAAGAGACCTTTGAGCTAGAAGAGACAGAGCTGGCCGCCGAGTGCATCGGCCAGGGATCCCATCAGGCCATGCTCTTCTACGAAACAGCAGAAGGGGGCGCTGGCGTCCTGCGGCGCCTGGTGGAAGAGCCCCAGGCTCTAGCGGAAGTGGCCCAAGTGGCGCTGGAGATCTGTCACTTCCAGCTTTCAGAGGCCGGGATCCAAGACCTGCGGCCCGAATGCCGAGCAGCCTGCTACGAATGCCTGCTCAGCTATGCCAACCAACGGGAAGCGCTGCAGCTTGACCGCTATCAGATCCGGGATCTTTTGGGCCTGCTGGCCAACAGCCGCACCGAGCTGCGCTCCCTGGGTCGCTCCCGCCAAGAGCACCTGGAGTGGCTGCGCCAGCTCCTGGACCCTCGCTCTGAACTGGAGCGCCGCTTTCTCGAAACGCTGGCAGCAGGAGGGTATCGGCTGCCTGAGGATGCCCAGAAAGCCATTGCCGATCCCGACTGCGTCGTTGACTTCTTCTACAGCCCCAACATCTGCATCTTCTGCGATGGCCAAGTCCACGACCAGCCTGCCCAAGCGGAACGGGATCGCCAACTGCGCTCGCAGCTGCAGGGACGGGGCTACCGCGTGCTTGTTCTGCGCTACAACCAAGATTTGCAAGAGCAGCTGGCTCGCTACCCAGAAGTATTTGGCAAGGGCAGCTAGTCCTGCTGGTGGGAAAACAGATAAGCTCCCACAAAAGCCAGGATTACCGCCAAGCCGCCCAAAACTCCCACCGTGTACCAGGGAAACTCCGCAAGCGGCTGGTAGGCGGCTGCCCGCATGCCAATGCTGGCGTAGGAAAGGGGCAGGCAATAGACCAGCACCTGCAGGTAGGTCGGCAACTGGGCGGGATCGAAAAAGGTGGCCCCTAGGAAAGACATGGGCGTAATCAAAAAGTTGGTTAGCACGCCCACACTCTCCAGGCTGGGCACCTTCAAGCCAGCAATTACCCCAATGCCGGCAAAGACGGCGCAATCCAAAAGTAGAACCAACAGCGACAAGGGGTGAAGCAGGCCCCAGGCCCCCGTACCCAGCACCCCCACCGCCAACACCCCCAAGGCCGTCAGCAGGCCGCGGGCAATGCCCGCCAGCACCTTGCCCAGATGCAAAGACAAGGGGTGCACCGGCAACAGCAGCAGCTCTTCAAAGCTCTTGGTAAATAGCCGCGATCCACAAATGGAGAAGGTGGTGCCGGCAAAGCTGATGGTCATGGCTGAAAGAGCCACCATCCCCGGCAAGATAAAGCGCAAATAAGAACCTGCCGCCGTGGATCCGGCCACCTCGGCCAAAGCTTCGGCCCGCAGGGATCCCCCTAGGCCCACCCCAAAGGCAACAATGTAGATGAGGGGAGCCACCAGCCCCGAGGCCACCACCTGCCAAACTCGCCCCCGCAGATCCAGCCAGTCGCGCCAGAAGATGGTTAAACTGTCTTCCCAGATTCGCTGATAGGGTAGGGTCAGGGCACGGCTTACCATAGGTTTTCTTCGCTGTATTAGAGGTCTTCTTGTTTTCTGCTGCCGCGGCCGTGGGGAACTGCTTGCTGCTCCCTACTAGTAACCGTAGTAGTTGGAGCGCCGCGACCGCCACCAGGCCACCGGCAGCGCCAATGCCTTGCTGAGAGTGGACACGTAAGCGCGGGTGCGAAAAACCTGGTAGTGGTTGCGCTCGATGGCGTTGAGAATCTGCCGGTAGAGCATCAAGGAAGCGGCTACCGGCCAGCGGGAGTCCGGCTGCAGGGTAGGGATCCCCCGTTCCGCTTGGGCATAGAGCTCTCTAGCCCGCCGGATCTCATAGTCCATCAAAGCCATCCAGCGCTCGTCAATAACATAGTTAAACAGGTCCCGCTCGGAGTAGTTGAAGCGGCGCAGATCTTCCAGGGGGATGTAGATCCGTCCGCGGCGGGCATCTTCCCCCACATCCCGCAAGATGTTGGTGAGCTGCATGGCGATCCCCAGCGCCACCGCCTCCTCGCGGCCATCCCGGCCCGGCACAAACCCCATGATCTCCGAGCACATCAGCCCCACCACCCCGGCCACGCGGTAGCAGTAGACCCGCAGATCTTCCCAGGTGGCGTAGCGCTGGGTATCCAAGTCCATGCTCTGCCCCCGCAGCATCTCGCGAAACGGCTCGATGGAAAGGCGGTAGGTGCGGATGGTGTGGATCAAAGCGAGGTCCGTGGGGACTTGCGGCTCGCCTCCCTGGAAGAGCGACTCCAGATGGGATCCCCACTGCTCCAGCTTGCTGCGGGTGACCTCCACCTCTGCCTGGCTGGCTTCCAGTCCATCCAGCAACTCATCGGTTTGCCGCAGCCAAGCGTAGATGGCCCAGATGGCCCGCCGTTTGGACTGGGGCAAGAGCAGGGATCCCAGGTAGAAAGTCTTAGCGTGCTTGGCCGTAATCTGGCGACAGAGGGCAAAAGATTGCTCAAGCGGACTCATCTGGCTGATCTCCAGGGGCGCAGGGCCAGGATAGAGAAGGAAGAGGAACGGCGAGGGCACATATCAACACTACGGGAAAGCGGACGCCGCGGATAGCCTAGAAGAGGTTGTGGGGAAAAGAAAGATTCAAAAGGCATAGGAGGCGGACGGCGGAGAGCTAGACCCCCGCAGCTGCCAGAGTTGAGGCCGAGACAGAAGCGCGTTGAAATGGGATCCCCTTGTTGATGGCCTCCGCCGCCCACTTGCCGGAGAGGATGGCCCCCTCCATGCTGCCCAGGAAGGGCTGTAGGGTGTAGCTGCCCGCCAAGAAGAAGTTGGGAATAGGGGTAACTTGAGTGGGGCGATACTGCTGTCTGCCAGGGGTAGCCTTGTAAACCGAGCGCGGCGTTTTCACCACCACCCACTTGCGCACGCGGGCGGGGTTGGGGCCGGTAAGGTGCTGGGGAAAGAGTTTTTTCAACTCCTCCAGCGTGGCGGCCAAGATCTCCTCGTCGCTGCGTTCAATCCACTCGGCGGCAGGGGCCAGCACCAGTTCCAACATCGATCGCTCCGGATCGGCGTAGGCACGGCAGGTGTTGCTCATGTCGGCGTACACGCTCAACAGCGGCGAGCGGGAAAACAGGGAGTGATCGATGTGGGTGAGCTTGCGGTCAAACCAGATCTGCAGGCTGATCACCGGCACCCCTTCCAGTTCCTGGAGCTGCTGAAAATAGGGGATCCCTTGCCATTGGGGCGGCAACAGCTCCTTGAGGGCATCCACCGAAAGGGCCGAGACATAGGCATCGGCAGTAACCTCCACCGGCCCAGAGGGGGTGGCCAAGCGAAACCCGGCCACGCTGCCGTCAGGGTTGAGACGAATGTCCTGCAACGCCGCGTTTAGATGAACCTCCCCCCCACGGGCCACAATGTAGTCCACCATCGGCTGACACAACCGCTCTGGGGGAGCGCCGTCTAGGTAGGCAATTTTGGAGCCATCCTTCTGCTGCAAAAAGCGGTTCAGGGCGGTCAGGGGCACCATCGCCGAGATCTCCTCCGGGTTGATGAAAGCCAGGGCTTTGGAAACGGCGATGAAAATATCGGTGTTGACCCGCTCATCGATGCCCTGTCGCCGCAGCCATTCCAAGAGGCTGTAACGATCCATCTGCTCCACATAGCGCTGGCCGCGAATCATGGCCGGCACCAGCCCCAGGGCAAACTTCACCTTTTCCCCCCAGGTGAGCATGTCGTTGTTGCGCAAGATGCCGACAATGGCGTTGAAAGGAGCGGGAATATCCGGCAGGTCAAAGCGGGAATAGGTGCCCGGCTTGTCCGGCTGGTTGAAAATCAAGCTGTGTTCCTTCCACTGCAGGCGATCGGAGATGCCCAGCTCCCGGAACAGCTGCAACGTGTTGGGGTAGGCGCCAAAAAAGTTGTGCAGCCCCGTCTCGATCCAGTCGCCGTCGGCATCTTTCCAGGCAGCCACCAGGCCACCCAAAACATCCCGCCGCTCAAAGAGGAGCGGTTGATGCCCGGCATCGCAGAGATACTTGGCACAGGCCAGCCCGGCCAGCCCGCCACCAGCAATGGCAACACGCATGAGGGTAACGACAAAGCAACATTTTTATTCTATTTGCAAACCGTTACAATTGCCGGGGCCAAGGGGCAGACGGAAGGCCGACCCAGCAAAAGCAGCGGAACAAGGGGATCCCGAAGCCCATCTGTCTCACTGCCGGGATCCCAATCGCTGGTAGGATACATACGGAAGAAAAAATAAAGATTTTCTGCAGTCCGGGGGAAAACAACGATGGCCAAACAAACACTGGGATCCCTGCTGTCATCTGGCTTTGATTTAAACGGCAAGCGCGTGCTGGTGCGCGCCGACTTCAACGTCCCGTTGGATCCCCAGGGCAACATCACCGACGACACCCGCATTCGCGCCTCCCTGCCCACCATCCAGGCCCTCACCCAGGCAGGCGCCAAAGTGATCCTCACCAGCCACCTGGGCCGCCCCGTCAAGAAGGACAAAGAGACAGGCGCGGTTAAGATCGCTCGCGAGGGCAATAGCCTAGCCCCCGTGGCCACCCGTCTTTCTCAGTTGCTGGGCCAGCCGGTCGCCTTTGCCCCCGACTGCATCGGCCCTGAGGCCGAGGCGGTAGTGAACCGCCTGGAAAACGGCCAGGTGGCCCTGCTGGAAAACGTCCGCTTCTACCCAGAAGAGGAAGACAACGACCCGGAATTTGCCCGCAAGTTGGCCTCACTGGCGGACTTGTTCGTCAACGACGCCTTTGGCAGTGCCCACCGCGCCCACGCCTCCACTGCCGGCGTCACCGCCTACCTCCAGCCTGCTGTGGCCGGCTACCTGGTGGAAAAGGAGCTGCAGTTTCTTTCGGGCGCCATCGAGAATCCGCGGCGCCCCTTGGCGGCCATCATCGGCGGCTCCAAAGTCTCCACTAAGATCGGCGTCATTGAGCGGCTCCTGGAAAAAGTGGACAAGCTCCTGCTGGGCGGCGGCATGATCTTTACCTTTTACCAAGCCCAAGGGATCCAAACCGGCAAGTCTTTGGTGGAAACCGACAAGCTGGATCTGGCCCGCTCCCTGATGGAAAAAGCCAAAGAGCGGGGGGTGGAGCTGCTGCTGCCGGTGGATGTGGTGGTAGCCGATAGGTTTGACAAAGATGCCCAGGCCCAGACCGTTTCCATCCACGCCATCCCCGAGGATTGGATGGGCTTGGACATCGGCCCGGAATCGATCAAAGCCTTCCAGGCTGCCCTGCAGGGGTGCCAAACCGTGGTCTGGAACGGGCCGATGGGCGTCTTTGAGTTTGACCGCTTTGCCGTGGGCACAGAAGCCATCGCCCGCACCCTGGCCAATCTCACTCAAGCGGGAACCACCACCATCATCGGCGGGGGAGACTCGGTGGCTGCCGTGGAAAAAGTGGGCCTGGCCGACAAAATGACCCATATCTCCACCGGTGGCGGAGCCAGCCTGGAGCTATTGGAAGGGAAGGTGCTGCCCGGCATTGCCGCTCTCACAGAAGCGTAGGTTCCTCCTTCGGGTCGCAGCCCCTCCAATCCAAAAACCAAGCCAAAAAGTAGGGGCTGGATTCAGCCCCTCCTAACTTTAGTCGGTGTAGATCGCTGCAGCGATGGCGAGACAGGATCCGGTTTAGTGCACCACCACTTTAACGTTGGCGTTGTTCAGGCCAGGACGCTTCACCTCGGCCAAGGTCTTGTTGACGGCGTACTTTTGGTTGATGGAGTTGATCAACTCGGTTTGGTTGTGCTTCTTGGCCACGCCCCACAGATCGGCGATCAGGTCGTAGGAACCGTCGGGATTCTTCGACCAGCCCAGGTCGTAGTCGCCTTCCAACTGAGCCACGATGTCAGCGCGAACACGCTGGCCGTTGTAGCCACGCACGTCGGCGTTCAGCTTAACGGTGTAGCCGAGATCGCGCAGAGAGTTGATCAGGACTTGACCGTCAGTGATTTTGGTACGCAGGGTGCTAAAATGAGACATGGTGTTTCTCTCCTTTGTATAGGGGTTGGAACATCGACACAAACAATGGGCACTGTTCTTTGGGGAAGGTTTGGGCCCTGCCGTCCCTGCTTCTGTCAAGGTAGCTTTGGATCCTCACCTCCTCCTAGAACTCCAGCCGCTGGTACTCGGCTACAGAGGCCGCTGCAGGCCGAGCCCGCTGCTGGGCCCATTCCCTCAACGCTACCACTTGCTCCGTCATGGTGCGAGATAGCGGTTGAGTTGCTTTCGTTGCTGCCAAAATGTCCAGTTGGGTAAATTCGCGGTTCTGGGCAAACGCTTCGTACATGGCAGCAATCAAAACTTGTTCGATCTCTGCGCCGGAGAAGCCTTCACAGGCGGCAGCTAGCTGGCGCAGGTCAAAGCGGCTGATATCGCGCCGCCGCTTCTGCAGGTGGATCCGAAAGATCTCGATGCGCTCGTTGATGTTGGGCAAGTCCACGAAGAAGATTTCGTCAAAACGGCCCTTGCGCAAGAATTCGCCCGGCAGACGGTCCACACGGTTGGCCGTGGCCATGACAAAGACCGGCGAGCGCTTCTCCTGCATCCAGGTCAGGAAGGAGCCAAAGATGCGGCTGGAGGTGCCCCCGTCAGAATCGCTGGAGCCTGCTGATCCAGCAAAGGCTTTGTCCAGCTCGTCGATGAAAAGGATGGCAGGGGCGAGAGATTCAGCAGTTCGCAGGGCACTGCGCAGATTCGCTTCCGATTTGCCCACCATGGAGCCATCATAAACGCGGCCCATGTCCAGACGCAGCAGGGGCAGGCCCCAGAGACGGGCAGTGGTCTTGGCGATCAGCGACTTACCGCAGCCAGGCACGCCCAGGATCAGCATACCCTTGGGTTGAGGCAGTCCATAGGCGCGGGCCCGCTCAGTGAAGGCCTCAGAACGTTGCAGCAACCAGCGCTTCAGTTCTTCCAGACCGCCCACGGCGTCGATGGTCTCATCCTCTTCGATAAACTCGAGAATGCCGTTGCGCCGGATCAGTTGCTTCTTCTCAGAGAGGATGATGTCTACTTCTGCCTCGGTGAGGCGACCATGCATCACCACAGCCTTGCGGTAGACTTTTTCTGCCTCGTCCTGCGTTAGGCCCAGGGCCGCCTTGAGCAACTTTTCGCGGGTATCAGGAGCCAAAGGCAGGGAGCGCGGGATCTGCTCCAGCTGGCGGTTGAGGGCGCGCTCCAATGTGGCCATGTCCGGCAGGGGGAAGTCCACTACGCAAATGTCTTTCTCCAGCTCGACCGGGATCACCTGCACCGGCGACATGAGCAGGATGGTTTTGTGGGATCCCTTCAGGCTGGCAATAGCATCCCGCAGCCAGCGCTTCACCTCGGTGTTGTCCAAGAAGTCATGTAGGTCTTTGAAGACGCAGATGGCGGGATCCTTTTGCTCCATTACCCACTGGATGGCGGGCTGGGGGGATTGGGTGTTGTGCTGGGTGAGGCTGCGGGGGTTGCCGTATTCGACGATGCCGTGGGTAACTGTCCAAATGAATAGGCGACGCTGAGGCTTAAGGGTGCGGGCAATTGCTGCCAGAGCCGCTTCTGCCCGTTCCTCCTCTGGAGTCAGCAGGTACAGCAGTGGGTATTGAGCTTGAATGAGGATGCTTAGCTCTTGCATGGGAAACACCAACTGCAGAGGGGAAATTTCAGGAGCCGCCAGAACGGTTGAAAAATGGGGTTCGAGTTGCCTAGGTATTGGATTGCACTTGGGAGTACGCCCTTGTTGGATGGATTTTGAGAGGATTTTAGAAGCCTTCTGTGTTGCTGTCTGCTCCTATCAGCTCAAGTTCCTGAAGGGGGCCCGCTTAGGAGCGTTCTAGCAGGGTACCAGAGCATCCTGCCGTTGCTCTTCCGAGCCAGCAGCCGATCCCCAGTATTCTGGCTCCACCTCTTCAAGGATGGCTTCGGCAGCCGATGTCTGGTGCAGGGAAACCACCTCTCCATCGCGGATAACAAATGGGTGACTACACTTGGGACATTGATGGACACGATAGGCGCTACCTTGTACCCCTTCAATGACCTCTGGGTGAAGCAGATAGAAGGTAATGGCCTTCTCTGCCACTGCCGACATCGGCTCCCGCTCCACGGCAGCCCGAATCTTCAGATTCCGGTGCAGCTCAGGTGAGAGATACAGGGTCACCTTCTGCTTGGACTCTGTGCCTTCCACTACCTCTGGCCGATGATTCATGGCTAACCGCTTTCTTTGAATTGCTTGCCAAACTTGGGGCCTATCATAGCCAGTCTGCCGGCTTGACGGCAAGTTTTTAACAATCTGTAACAAACAATTTTCTTGATGGCCCTCTGTGGATACCTGCGGCTGGGGGAGTAGGCTAGGTGGAAGACAAGGAGCGGAATGTCCAATCCCTATGGAACGCTTGATCAACACCCTCAGCAAAAATTTCTCTAGCTGGGGCCGCCGTGCCCTGGTGCAGGCCAGCGATGGTTTGGCCAGCTTGAGAGACACTGCCGTGGATAACGGCAATCTGTTACTCTGCAAGGCTCGCATCGCGTTTGCGGATGCCAGCTTCACCACCCTAAAGGCAATTCGGTCTCGCTTTGGCGCCAGTCGCTGACGGTTGGGCAGAAGCACCCTGCTAGCCGCCCAGATCTTGCAGCCGATAGAGGCTGGCATAGAGCCCGCTGAGGGCCATGAGCTCGGCATGGGATCCCTGCTCTTTGAGTTCCCCCCGCTGCAGAACCAAGATGCGATCCACATCGCGGATGGTGGAAAGGCGGTGGGCGATGATCAGGGCGGTGCGATCCCGCAGCAGGGTGTCTAGAGCGGATTGCAGGAGGGCTTCGGTGCCCACATCCAGGCTGGCGGTGGCTTCGTCCAAAACCAAGATTTTGGGATCCCGCCACATGGCCCGCACAAAGCTGATAAGCTGTTTCTGGCCGCTGGAGAGGTTGCTGCCCCGCTCTCGCACAGGGGTGGCGTAGCCTTGGGGCAAATTGCGGAGGAAGTCATGCAGGTTGAGTTGGCGGGCGACCTGCTCCACTGCCGCTAGATCTGCCTTCTCTCCTAGGGTGATGTTTTGCTGGATATCCCCGGAAAATAAGAATCCATCCTGCAGAATTACCCCCAGGTGGCGGTGCAGCTCGGCTTGGGGGAGATCGCGAATATCGACACCGTCGATGCGAATGGAGCCGTGGGTTACGTCATAGAGGCGGCAGAGCAAGCGAATGATGGAGCTTTTCCCGGCTCCCGTGGGCCCCACCAGGGCCACTTTTTCTCCGGGGCGGATGGTGAAGGTGAGGTCTTTGAGCACCCACTCCCCGGGGTTGTAGGCAAACCAGACGTGCTCGAACTGCACCTCTCCTCTGGCATTGGGGGGCAAGTTGCGGGGCTGAGCGGGATCCCGGATGGCGACCGGCAGGCTGAGGATGGCATCGATGCGCTCGACGGCGGTGAACCCCGCCTGCAGGGCGGTGAACTTTTCCGCCAACTGCCGCAGCGGGTTGAAAAACCGTTGCGAAAAGAGAATAAAGGCGTAGAGGCTGCCAAAGGTGAGGGGTTCCCCGGGCAGGGGCAGGGATCCCGTCCATCCCCCTCCAAGTGAGCCCCTACCGGCTGACATCACCTGCTGCCCGCCCACCCAGAGCAAAGCCGCCACGGCCAGCCAAGACACCCACTCCAAAACGGCAGAAAGGGCAGAATCATAAAGGATGGTTTGATCCACTTCCCGGATGTAGCGGCGGTTCATGGTTTGAAAAATCTCGCTATTGAGCCGCTCCCGCCGAAACAGTTGCACCACGGTAATGCCCAAGATGTTCTCCTGGATCCAGGAGTTCAGTTTGGAGAGTTCTTCTCGCACGCGAAAGTTGGCATCCCGAAAGCGGCGCTGCAACTCGAGGACAACGGCGCTGATGGGCAGGACGATGAGGATTAGCAGCAAGCCCAGATCCCAGCGTTGGCTGAGCATGACCACCGCGATCACCCCCAGGGTAAACAGGTCGCTGACAATGCCGACGGCACCGGTGGAAAAGACATCCCCCAAGGCTTCCACGTCGCTGGTGATGCGGGTGATCAGCTTGCCCACCGGGGTGCGGTCGAAAAACTGAGCCGGCAAGGCCAGAATGTGGGCGAAGAGATCGTCGCGGATGTCGCGAGTCATCAATTGCCCCAGCTTTTGGCTGACATACCCTTCCAGGGCTTGGAAGAGCCAGCGAACCAGTACCGTTAGGATCAACAGCCCCACATAGGGCCAAAGGTCGGAGAGGATCCCGGCCTCACCTCGTTCCAGCGCTCGGGCAATGGGGCCATCCAGAGCCCGCTGCAGAATCAAGGGCTGCACCGCATCCGCCAGCGCCAAGGGAGGCAGAAAGGCCAAGGCGGCCAACAGTAGCTTCAGGTGCCGACGGGCGTAGGGCCAGAGGAGCCGCAGCAGCCGCCAATCGCTGGCTCGCCGCGGGCGGGGATCCCTACTTAAATCGGTATCGGGGGGAGAGGCGGCAAGGCTCACAGGCTTACACCCGAGAACAACAAAGACAACTCATAGAGAGCACTGATCTACTCTAAGCGCTCTCCCTGAGGGAGAGGGAGTTTGGGATCCGCAAGGGTTTCCTCGCCACTGGGAATGGCTATAGCTGCACCCCTAATGGCTCTGGGACGGACGGAAAACTGGCCGCTTCAGGAGCTTCTGGCCGCTCGGTTCGGGCAGGCTGTAGGCAGCTTGATGAGGAGAAACCGGCAATGTCTTACTCAACCTCTTACTCCGTGTCTTACTCGAAAATCTTTTTCCCAGTTTGGGTGGCGGGGCTGCTGTTGTTGATCGGCGGCGGGATCCTGTTTGTCCTGCTGCGGGCTTTTGGGCTACCCATTGGGGAGCTGGCCGATTGGGCCATTGGGATCGCCAGCTTTTGGTGGCTGGTGGTGATCGTCACCCTTCCCTGGAACCTCTACTTTCAGGCCAAGGCCGTTCAGCAGGAGGCGGTCGTGTCTCAGGAACGAGGGATCCCGGTGGAAGATTCGACGTTTGCCTTCCTGCAAAAGCTCAGCCGCTGGTCGTTGCGCATAGCCATTGCCCTGCATGGGCTGTCGGCTCTGGCTTTCTATGGCTTGGCCGCTGGGCAAGTCACCCCCATTGGCTACCCCAGCGCCGTGGCTGCGGTGTTGTTAACGGCTCTGCGCCCGGCCATCCGGGGCTACGAGTATTTGGCCGACCGCTTGGCCCAGTTGCAAGGGCAAATCCAGATCCCTCGCGAAGATGCCATCGAGTTGGCCGAGCGGATAAAGCAGTTGACACGCCAAGTCGAGCAGTTGCAGGAGCAATGGGATCCCGGCAAGCCCGGTTCTTGGGCCCAACAGGAGGAAGAAACCCGGCGCTACCTGCGTCAGGAGCTGGCCGCGCTCAAAGCCCAACTGGAACAGTTGCGGGCCAGCAACGAGCTGGAGCACAGGCAATTGCGCCAGGAGACCCACCAAGCTGTGGCTCAGCTCAGTGTGGATAGCCAATTTCTCGGCCATGTGCGGGAGATTCTTCGCTTTATCAAGGAAGCTTAGCGGGATCCGTTGTTCAGTCCTTCCAACTGAGCGGAAAACTGAGAAGGAACCAGCTTGGTGCCCACGCCGGCATCGGTCAGCAGCTCCAGCAATAGGGAATGAGGGGATCCCCCATCCAGAATGTGGGCCGCCCGCACCCCTTGTGCCAGGGCGCGAATGCAACACTGCACCTTCGGGATCATGCCGCCCTTGACGACACCGGCTTGGATCAACTGGCGAGCCGTCTCGATATCCAGCAACGTAATCAGAGAGCTGCGATCCTGAGGATCTTTGAGAATGCCAGGGGTGTCGGTGAGCAAAATCAGCTTTTCTGCCCCCAGAGCAGCCGCCAGTTCTCCCGCCACCGTATCGGCGTTGATGTTGTAGGCTTGGCCTGTCTCATCGGCAGCCACACTGGAGATCACCGGAATCTGTCCACCTTCCAACAGGGTTTGCAGCAACTGGGGGTTGATGCTGCTCACTTCCCCAACAAAGCCGATCTCTGCCCGGCCCTGGGATCGCGCCTTGATCAAGTTGCCATCCCGCCCGCACAGCCCCACCGCCGATCCGCCGGCCAAGCTGATGAGCTGCACGATCTGCTTATTAACCTTGCCCACCAACACCATCTCCACTACTTCCATGGTGGCGGCATCGGTAACCCGCAAGCCATCCACAAACTTGAAGGGAATGTCCAGTTTTTGTAGCCAACTGTTGATCTCCGGCCCCCCCC
>NZ_JANSHV010000014.1:0-19537 GCF_047461775.1 Synechococcus sp. R6-5 | reverse complement strand
ACCACCACGAGCGTTGGGATGGCAGCGGCTACCCGGATGGGCTGGCAGGCGAAGAGATCCCTCTGTTGGCCCGCGTCTTTCAGGTGATCGACATCTTCGACGCTCTGATCTCCCCTCGCCCCTACAAACCGGCCCTGACCGCCGAACAGGCCCTGGAAGTGCTGCGGGAGGAAACCCGCAAGGGCTGGCGGGATCCGAACTTGGTGCGCGAGTTTTGTGACTTTATGTTTGTTACGGCCTTTAATCTGCTGGAGGCGGGATAGGGGCTAGGGTTCCGGGCCAGGCTGGACAGGCAGCTTTTGGGGTTTGGGCGACGACAACTACTCCGGCCACCGGGATCCCGGCAGCGGCCAACACCTGCTGGGCGGCTTGAACGGTAGAGCCGGTGGTGTAGATGTCATCCACCAGCAACACCGGTGTGGCCGGAACTTGTTTCAGGGCAAAGGCCCCGGCCAAGTTGTGCTGTCGTTGCAGCGGGTTGAGCTCATGTTGAGCCGCTGTGGCCCGCACCCGCACCAGAGCCTCAGGCCAATGTCTCAGACCTGTCCGCTGGCAAAAGGCTTGGCTGATCAAGGCGGCTTGGTTGTAGCCCCGCTGCCGCAGCCGCTCTGCATGCAGAGGGATGGGCACCACCGTGTAGGCCCCAGGGGAGCCTAAAGAGGTGGACTGGCTTTCGACCCAACGGGATCCCAGCCATTCTCCCAAAACCGAGCCAATGCGCCGTTGTCCTTCGTACTTCAGGCAATAGATGGCCCTGCGCAGCGCCCCCCGGTGGATCCCCCAGGCGTAAAGTGGCCAAGGCGAGGTGGTGACTGGCCAAGTGGCAAGGCGCTCCGCCTGCAACCGCCTTTGACAGTCTTGACAGAACACGGCCTTGGCAGGGCGCCGGCAAAGCGGACATGGAGGCACAATCCACCAATCTAACCAGCCCATCGTCTGCTAGGGATCCTTTCTGGTGTGCAGAGTCTCCTAAAAAGCTGAGGCAAGGGGGGAACGAGGCCGAAATTCAGACTCGGCCAGGCTAACAGCCCAGCAGTCCATCCCCAAGTTGACGCTGGGATCCCGCCTTGCTAGGATTCAATATCGCCGGATAATTCAACCGGATAATTTAAAATTTAAGCCGTGACCTTCTCTGCCAGCCCATGCCCACCATTCAGCAACTGATCCGTGAGGAGCGCAGCGTTGCCGCTCGCAAGACCAAGTCTCCTGCCCTGAAGGCTTGTCCACAGCGGCGGGGGGTTTGCACCCGAGTGTACACGACAACGCCCAAAAAGCCCAACTCAGCGCTGAGAAAAGTGGCTCGCGTTCGCCTCACCTCTGGCTTTGAGGTCACCGCTTACATTCCCGGCATCGGCCACAACCTGCAGGAGCACTCTGTGGTCCTGATTCGCGGTGGGCGGGTTAAGGATTTGCCCGGCGTGCGTTACCACATTATCCGGGGCACCCTCGACGCTGCAGGGGTCAAAGACCGCAAACAAGGCCGCTCCAAATATGGGGCGAAACGGCCCAAGCCGGGCCAAGCTCCAGCCGCCGCTGGCAAGAAAAAATAGCTTTGCCCTCACCCTCAACCCTCCATATCCCACTCGTTATCTTTCTTTCTGCCATCCCCATCTGAACAAGCAACCCAGCTCCTATGTCTCGCCGCAACCGTGCCCCTCGTCGTGATGTGCCCCCGGATCCCAAGTATGGGAGCCGTCTGGTTACCATGCTGATCCGCAAGTTGATGATGAGGGGTAAGGCATCCCTGGCTGCCAGGATCCTCTATGAAGCTCTGGACATTGTGCGGGAGCGCACTGGCCAAGACCCACTGCCCTTGCTGGAAAATGCTGTTCGCAACGCCACCCCACTGGTGGAGGTGAAAGCCCGCCGGGTGGGCGGAGCCACTTATCAGGTGCCTGTGGAGGTGAGAGGAGAACGGGGCACTTCCCTAGCGCTGCGCTGGTTGGTGACCTTTTCGCGCACTCGTCCAGGTCGCACCATGGCCGCCAAGTTGGCCAATGAGCTGATCGATGCAGCCAACGAAACCGGCAGCGCCATTCGACGGCGGGAAGAGGTGCATCGCATGGCCGAGGCCAACAAGGCCTTTGCCCACTACCGCTACTGAACTAGCCTGGCGGAGCAGTGGAGACTTTTGCGATCCCTGTTCTGCCCAGCCCGAGTTCCAGCGAGGTGGAGAAAAATCGGCAAAAAAGATTAGAATTGTAAAGGATTTTTTAGTTTGCCCAAGTCGCAGGGCGACGAGGATTGGGAGGTTGACGTGGCACGCACAGTTCCCCTAGAACGAGTCCGAAACATCGGCATCGCGGCTCACATCGATGCTGGCAAGACCACGACCACAGAGCGGATTCTCTTCTACTCCGGTCTGGTGCACAAAATTGGCGAAGTTCACGACGGAACTGCGGTCACCGATTGGATGGCCCAGGAGCGGGAGCGGGGCATCACCATCACCGCTGCGGCCATCACCACCCGTTGGACTAAGCGGGATCCCGCAAATCCTTCCCAGCCTCTCTCCGGCGCACCGGAGTACACCATCAACATCATCGATACTCCTGGGCACGTCGATTTCACCATCGAAGTTGAGCGCTCCATGCGGGTGCTGGATGGGGTGATCGCCGTCTTTGACTCGGTGGGCGGCGTGCAGCCTCAGTCTGAGACCGTCTGGCGGCAAGCCAATCGTTACAATGTGCCCCGCATTGCCTTCGTCAACAAAATGGATCGCATGGGGGCCAATTTCCTCAAGGTTTACAACCAGATCCGGGAGCGCCTCAAGGCCAATGCTGTGCCCATCCAACTGCCCATCGGTGCCGAAGACGGGTTTTGCGGCATTGTTGACTTGGTGCGGATGCAAGCCCGCATTTATATGGATGAGATCGGCAAAGACATTCGTCCGGCCCCCATCCCTGAGGAGATGAAAGATCTCGTGGCAGAGTATCGGGCCAAGCTGGTGGAAGCAGTGGCCGAGACGGACGAAGCTCTGATGGAAAAGTACTTCGCCGAAGAAGATCTGAGCGAAGCCGACTTGATGGCGGGTCTGCGCAAAGGCACGATCAGCGGCCAAATTGTGCCCATGCTGTGTGGCTCTGCCTTCAAGAACAAGGGAGTCCAGATGCTGCTGGATGCGGTGGTGGATTACCTGCCCTCGCCTGTGGATATTCCGGCCATCAAGGGGGTGCTGCCAGATGGCTCAGAAGTGTCCCGCCGTGCCAGCGACGATGAGCCCTTCTCCGCCCTGGCCTTCAAGTTGATGAGTGATAAGTACGGGGATCTCACCTTTATTCGCGTCTACTCGGGGGTGTTGACCAAAGGTACTTATGTGCTCAACTCCACCAAGAACAAGAAGGAGCGAATTTCGCGGTTGGTGGTGCTGAAGGCCGATGAACGCTTGGACGTGGATGAGCTGCGGGCAGGAGATCTGGGAGCTGTGGTGGGCCTCAAGGACACCACCACCGGAGACACCCTCTGCGACGAAAATGCGCCGGTGATCCTGGAGTCTCTGTTTATCCCAGAGCCGGTGATCTCGGTAGCGGTAGAACCCAAAACCAAAGCCGATATCGATAAGCTCTCCAAGGCCCTGCAGGCCCTGGCCAAGGAGGATCCCACCTTCCGCGTGTCTGTGGATCCCGAGACCAATCAAACCATCATCTCTGGGATGGGCGAGCTGCACCTGGAGATCTTGGTGGATCGGATGCTGCGGGAGTTCAACGTAGAAGCCAATGTTGGTAACCCACAGGTGGCCTACCGCGAAACCATTCGCAAGCCGGTTAGCCGCGTGGAAGGCAAGTTTGTTCGCCAGAGTGGTGGCCGCGGCCAGTACGGCCATGTGGTTATCGACCTAGAGCCGGCGGAGCCGGGTACAGGATTTGAGTTCGTTTCCAAGATTGTGGGTGGCGTTGTGCCCAAAGAATACATTGGGCCAGCCGAGCAAGGGATCCGAGAAGCCTGCGAATCCGGTGTGCTGGCGGGCTATCCCCTGATTGACATCCGCGCCACCCTGGTGGATGGCTCCTACCACGAGGTGGACTCCAGCGAAATGGCCTTCAAGATCGCCGGTTCGATGGCTCTGAAGGAGGCCGCTCGCAGGGCAAGCCCTACCCTGCTGGAGCCGATGATGAAGGTCGAGGTGGAAGTCCCTGAAGCCTTTGTGGGGGATGTCATCGGGGACATCAACGCCCGCCGCGGCCAGATGGAGGGGATGAATACAGAAGGCGGCATTACCAAAGTCAATGCCAAAGTTCCCTTGGCGGAGATGTTTGGCTATGCCACCGACATTCGCTCCAAGACCCAGGGTCGAGGCACCTTCACGATGGAGTTCAGCCACTACGAGGAAGTTCCTCGCAGTATCGCCGAAGCCATCATTGCCAAAAACAAAGGAAATGAGTAGCTGACTGAAACCAAAAAGGAAGTGACGATTCATGGCACGCGCTAAGTTTGAACGCACCAAACCCCATGTCAACGTTGGCACCATCGGCCATGTTGACCACGGCAAGACCACCCTGACAGCTGCCATCACCACCACCTTGGCTGCTTTGGGTCAGGCCACAGCCAAAAGGTACGATGAGATCGACGCAGCGCCAGAGGAAAAAGCTCGCGGCATTACCATCAACACCGCCCACGTCGAGTATCAGACTGCCAACCGTCACTACGCCCACGTGGATTGTCCCGGCCACGCCGACTACGTGAAGAACATGATCACGGGCGCGGCCCAGATGGATGGGGCCATCTTGGTGGTGTCTGCAGCTGATGGTCCCATGCCCCAAACACGGGAGCACATCCTGTTGGCCCGTCAGGTAGGGGTGCCCAGCTTGGTGGTCTTTCTGAACAAGGCAGACATGGTGGACGATCCAGAGCTGCTGGAGTTGGTGGAGCTGGAAGTGCGGGAGCTTCTCTCCAAATACGACTTCCCCGGCGACGACGTTCCCATCATCAGAGGATCGGCGCTGAAAGCCCTAGAAAGAATGACCGCCAACCCCAAAACCCAGCGGGGCGAAGATCCTTGGGTGGACAAAATTTATGAGCTGATGGATGCGGTGGACTCCTACATTCCCACGCCTGAGCGGGATGTGGACAAGCCCTTCCTGATGGCTGTGGAGGATGTCTTCTCGATTACTGGTCGGGGCACGGTGGCCACGGGCCGGATCGAGCGGGGCCGCATCAAAGTGGGCGAAACGGTGGAACTGGTGGGCCTGCGAGAAACTCGCTCTACCACTGTTACTGGCCTGGAAATGTTCCAAAAAACCCTCGATGAGGGGATCGCCGGCGACAACGTTGGTGTGCTGTTGCGGGGCATTCAGAAGAACGAAGTGGAGCGCGGCATGGTGCTGGCCAAGCCCAAGACCATTACTCCTCACACCAGCTTCGAGTCTGAGGTGTATGTCCTCAAGAAAGAGGAGGGGGGTCGCCACACGCCCTTCTTTGCCGGCTATCGTCCTCAGTTCTATGTGCGCACCACCGATGTAACCGGCACCATCTCTTCCTTCACGGCTGATGACGGATCCCAGCCAGAGATGGTGATGCCTGGTGACCGCGTTAAGATGACGGTGGAGCTGATCCAGCCCATCGCCATTGAGCAGGGGATGCGCTTTGCTATCCGCGAGGGTGGCCGTACTGTCGGAGCGGGTGTTGTCTCCAAGATCCTGAAGTAAGCTGCTTTTTCCTGGCAGGGATTGAGTGCCGACGGCCCCAGACCAACTCAGTTGCGATAGTGGCGCGGAGCACTTTCCCTGCCAGCTTTTTTGAGTCCCCCTTTTTCTGGATTGCTCTCCGGCCATGCCTACCTTGACTCAACAGAAAATTCGTATCCGCCTGAAGGCTTACGATCATCGGCTGCTGGATACTTCCTGCGACAAAATCGTGGATACGGCTCGTCGTACCGACGCCGTGCCGGTTGGCCCGATTCCTTTGCCTACTCGGCGCCGCATCTACTGTGTGCTGCGCTCCCCCCACACCGACAAGGACTCGCGGGAACATTTTGAAACCCGCACCCACCGGCGCATTATCGACATCTATTCCCCCTCTTCCAAAACCATCGATGCTCTCATGAAGCTGGATCTGCCGGCAGGAGTAGATATTGAGGTGAAGCTGTGATGGATCTGCAGGGATCCCCCGCTTTCGCAGTCATTTCGTAGAGCTTGGATGAGGGCAGCAGCGGGTGACAACATCGGTTGATCCGGTCGATCGCGATAGTGGTGCAGACCCCTCTCAGGGGTTGGCAACTCCAGGAGCGGCCCAATCCCCCATTCCGGTTTTGGTGGTGGGGGCCTTGGGCAAAATGGGGCGAGAGGTGGTGCGGGCCGTTGCCCAGACGCCCGACATGAGGTTGGTGGGGGCGGTGGCCCGCTCTCAACTGGGCTCGGATATTGGCGAGGTGCTGGGCCTGGGATCCCTGGGGGTGGAGATTACCGACGACCTGCCGGGGCAGTTGCTGAGGTTGTCGCAGCGCAGCAGCCGCGGCGTAATGGTGGACTTTACCCATCCTCGGTCGGCCTTTGAACATGTTCGCTCGGCCATTGCCTTTGGCGTACGCCCGGTGGTGGGGACGACGGGCCTGACGCCGGAGCAGGTGGAGCGGCTGCGGGATCTGGCGGATAAGTCCGGTGTGGGCTGTTTAATCGCGCCCAATTTCGCCATCGGCATGATTTTGCTGCAGCAGATGGCCCTGCAGGCGGCGCAGTATTTTGACCACGTTGAGATCATCGAGCTGCACCACAACCGCAAAGCGGATGCCCCCAGCGGCACGGCTCTGCAGACGGCCCAACGGCTGGGACAATTGGGCAAAACCTTTAACCCGCCCGTTCGCGACAGCGGGACGGAGTCCTCAGTGGAAGAAAAAGAGCTGATCCCCGGTGCGCGGGGAGGGCTCTCTGGCCCCAACATCCCCATTCACAGCGTTCGTCTGCCGGGGTTGATTGCCCACCAGGAGGTCATCTTTGGTGGGATGGGGCAAACCCTCACGTTGAGACACGACACCACGGATCGGATAGCTTTTATGCCAGGGGTGATCCTGGGGATCCGCAAGGTGCTGCAGCTTCAAGGTTTGGTCTACGGGCTGGAGCAGGTCTTGAGCTAGTGGGTCAGGGGAGGGATCCCGGCCTCATCCAGGATACGGGGGATGAGGTGCTCGGCTTTGACGGCCATCAGATGCACCCCATGGCAGATCTGGCGGGCCTGACGCACCTGTTCGGCGGCAATGCGGATCCCTTCTTCGAGGGGGTGGGCGGCGTTGGCCAGCCGCCGGATGATCCCGTCTGGGATCTTCACTCCTGGCAGGTTGCGGTTGATAAACTCGGCATTTTTGGCCGACTTGAGCAAAAAGATGCCGGCCAAAATGGGCTTGCCGGCGGGACGGCCCAACTTATCCATGAAGCGCTCCAGTTGCTCGAAGTCGGTGACCATCTGGCTTTGGAAAAATTGGGCCCCGTTTTCCAGCTTGCGGTGGAAGCGCCGCTCCAGGCCGGAAAAGCTGCCCGATTGGGGTTCTACCGCTGCCCCTGCCAACAGATGCGTGCCCCCATCCGGGAGAGGTTTGCCATTGCAATCTAGGCCGTTGTTCAGCCGTTGGATAAGCTGCAGCAAGCGCACCGACTCCAGATCGAATACGGGGCGGGCATCGGGGCAATCGCCGATGTGGATGGGATCCCCGGTGAGGGCCAACACATTGCGCAGGCCGAGAGCTGAGGCCCCCAACAGATCCCCTTGCAGGGCCAGACGGTTGCGATCTCGACAGGCCAACTGCAGGATCGGTTCAACACCCGCCTGATGCAACAGCACCGAGGCCGCCAACGGGCTCATGCGGGCCATGGCTCGGTTGGAGTCCGTGATGTTGATGGCATGCACCCGCCCCTTGAGCTGCTGGGCCAAAGACAGCAGGGTGCTGGTGTCGGATCCCTTGGGGGGGGTGATCTCGGCGGTGAGCAGAAATTCCCCCCGCTGGATGGCCTGGGCGAAGCGGGACAGGGGAGGTGATGAGGGGATCAGGGCCACAATTTCGGCAGAAAGGGTAAAACGGGCTGGCCTATTATCGACTTTTCCAGGAGGTTTTTCCAGACAGGTCGTCCTTTCTCAAGGCTTGGGCGAGGGAAGGGGGCTGGGCGGGGGCTGCACCCGCATTTCCCCCAGCCATATCTGGGGATCCCCCTGTTGCAGATGCTGCCGCCAATCTTGTGCGGCTGCAGGAGGGATCCCGTCCGGGCTTAAAGTCCAGCTCCAGCCGATCACCTGAGGCCAGCGTTGGGCCTCTAGGGCTGCCAGCAGAGGTTGAGAGGCTTCCGAGCCCAGGGCTGGCCCGCGGATCACCACAGGCACTTCCGGGTTGAGGGCCTCAAGGCGGCGGTACAGCGGTTCAAAAGCGGCGGGATCCCCTGCTAGGCTCAGCCAGTCCATCCCAGGGAAGTTAGCCCAGGCGGACACGGCCTCTGCATCTTCTCCGTCCAGCTCCACCACCCAGAGCAAATTGGCCGAGGACTCCGTCCCGCTAACGCGAACAGAGCGCAGGGTTTGCATCAGGTGTTGGTAGGCCCGTTGTTGCAGGGAGGACTCCGTCCCACCAAAGGGCTCCCCACCGCTACCGCGAGCGCGTTCGGGATCCCCGTCGCCAACGACGACGGCCAGGATGATGGGGGTGGCAAAGCGCTGGATCCCGCGGGCCCAAGAGCGCAAGGTCTCATCGTGATCCCCATTGGCCAAGGCAGAAAGTTGGGCTGGATCTAGCCGCAGGCGCAGGTAGGGGACTGAGCCGCTTTCCCGCAGGCGACTGGCCAACTGCTGTGGAAAGTCCTGGCGGGGATCCCAGAGGTGATCCACGGCTGCCCAGGCGGGGGGTTGACCGATGGCCTGGCGGTAGGACAAGAGCTGATCCCAAGTGGGAATGCCCGGCCAAGCGACCCCGTGATACAGCCGACCCGGAGGTGGCGGCAGCGGCCTACCCCGCAGAAAGGGGGCGGAATCGGGTGGGATTGGCGAGGTGAGAACAACCTCCAGCCGCAGCGGCGGCAAGACCTCACCGGCAGGGGGATGCGGCAGGGAGAAAGGGAGGATCCAACTGCGCTCCTGGAACTGGCCTCTGCTGATCTGCTGGGTGTGGAAGTCCTGGGGAGGTGGCAGCGGTTCCAGCGGGTCTTCCCCCCAGAAAGCCCGTTGGATTACCAAGCGCACCCCTGCGCCGGGGTGGATCAGAGGCGTGGTGGTATCCAGGTGAAAGCTACCCCTGAGGCGGGTGGACGTCTCATTGGGCTCAACCCGGAAGGAGAAGGTGAGCTGGTCAGATCGGTAGGTGCCTGGAGCGGGGGAAGCAGTGGGGGGCGGGGATCCCGGCTGCCATCGGAGGCTCTCGCAGTCGGTGCAGGGGAGAATGGCCTGCGGATGGAGCGAAACGGGAGCCTCGCGGGCGGATTGCAGTTGCTCAGCAGTGATGACAAAACTGGCCCAAAGGTGTTTCAGACGGGGCTCCCGACCAGGCTGAATATCGGAAAAGGATCGGCCTTCGGGAGTGGCCGTCCGCGTGCCGACAGCAGCGCCATCCAGAGGGACTGTAGAAACCGGGTCGTCAGCACATCCCCCCAAAAAACCAACCGACAAAATCAGCAGCAGCGCCCAGCCGCAAGTGCTCCGCACCGCTACCGCGACCCAGGGGTCGAGTTTGCAGTTGGATGGCTGGATCATGATCTCACCTCAATACACCACTCCTGCCCGGCTACCGAAGGGAGTCGATGCCGCTCTCGTCTTGTGGACGGTGCGGTTCCCGACGGGGCACCAACGCAAACGGCCAGCAAGATCCCTTTCCCTCCGGTTGCTAGAGGGATCCTCGCCCAGAGGCACACCCTTTGAGATTGATCCCGATCACACCCGTTGCTGAACGGGAAAGGTCTCCGTCCTGCCCAGGCGAACTATCCCTGCGGCACAGTTGCGACTTCTGGGTAAATGGTCAGGATCCCTTCGTAGAGGATTTGGCCGGGCTGCACCTCCAAGCGGTCGATGCGCACGCCGGGATCCAACTGAATGGGGAAATCGGCCAGGCCGGGGATGGGGATCTCTTGGCCTTCGCTCACCCAGAGGGGATTGACCAGCCGCAACCGGTTGGGACCTTGGGCTTCTAGGCCGGTCAGCACCGTCACCGGCGCTTCCACCCCTTCGGGAGTGGTTAAGTTGGCCTGGATGCGCAGCCGACCCTGTTCCAGCGTGACCTGAGGCTGGCGGATAAGAAAAGGCACCACTTGGCCCCCAACAGGCAACTGCACCTGGGCCTGAGCCAGTTGGGCTTGGATGAGGGGAGCCTGGAGGGTGCGGTTCAGGTCTTCCTCGGTAAGGCGCAAGCTCACCTGCACCGGCACAGGGGCCAATAGCCGCAGTGGGCTCCGTCCTTGGATGGCTTCGCCCACATTGAGGCGAATATCCTGGCCCTGCAGCCGCAGATGACTGATCTGAAAGCCTTGATAGCTGAGGTTGTCTCCCGACACCTGGGCTTGAGGGATCTGCCCATTCAAAATCTGGGCGTCAGAGCCGACAATTTGCACTTGCAGGTTATCGACCCTCTGCACCTCAGAACGGATCCAAGCCGCCACCAAAGGGCTGAGAAGGGATCCGGCAATTTGGGCAAATCCGGGCCAAGGCCAAAACATGGTGGGTAGGCTGAGCAGCAGAGCAAACCCTAGCCGCTGCCCCGCTTGCGAGAGCCGTTGGCGGCGACAGGCTGCCGATTGGGCTTCGAGAGGAGACGGATCTGGACTGGGCTGATGGCAAGACGTGAGCAGCACTGGATACCTCAGGAGCAACGACAAGCGATGGTTTCCACCCAACTACGACCAGACTAGGGCAGGACTTCTCCGCCGAACAGAGGGATCCCCCGCACACTTGGAGAGGCTATCCATCCGTCAACTGCCACCAAAGATACCCCAGCCGCAGGTAGTGAAGCCGTAGCCAGGGCAAAGGGAAAGAGCGGGGCGGCTGGCGAAACAGAGCGCTCATCTGAGAAGGGATCCCGGCGATCTCCTGGGCCAGCATTTTGCCCGCCCACACCGCCGTGGCTACACCGCTGCCGTGATAGGCCAAGCCGTACCACAGGCTGGGATCCGCCGGCGAAGGGCCAATATGGGGGTGAAACTGCCGAGAAAGGCAGACCAGTCCATTCCAGGCGTACTCGATCTCCACCCCTTCCCAAGCAGGGAAAAGACGATAGAGCTGTCGAGTCATCCAAGTGCGCAACTGCCGTCGCTCCGTCGGGGTATCGCGGGTGCCGCCCCGCCCCCCAAACAGCAAACGCCCATCCGGCAGCAGACGGTAATAGAACAGCAGCCGCCGCATGTCGTAGAGCGGCGTCGGATTCCACCACCCTTGCGCTTTCTGCTCCTGAGGCGTTAGAGGTCGGGTGACCAGGATGTTGGACAGTGCCGGCAACAGGGATCCCGCCAGTTGGGGATACAGGGCCTCTGGGGTGTAGCCGTTGGTGGCAATGACCAAGTGCCGAGCGCGCACCGTTCCTCCCGGCGTGTGACAGATGTGTTGGGATCCCACCTTTTCCCAGGCCGTGACCGGACTGCCGCTGTACAGCTTCGCCCCCCACCGGTGGGCCGCTTGGGCCAGTCCTTGGGTGAGCTTGAGGGGGTTGAGGCCAAACCCCACCCCGATGTGCAAAGCACCGTGGTTCTCTTGGCTGTCGAAGCCGCGTTCCCGCAGCTCTTTGGGGTTGAGGAGCTGGGCCGGGTAGCCCGCCACCTGAGTACAGATCTGGTACTCGGCCTCTAACTCCGACCATGCCTGTGGACGATGGGCCACTGCGTAGCAGCCCTGTCCCTGAGCCTCTAGGGAGAAGCCCTCGCTGGCCGCCAGCTCCCGAACGGTTTCCACCGCCTGCCATTGATCCCGGTAGTAGCGCTCTGTCTCTGCCAGGCCCACCCGCCGCACCATCTGGGTGTGGGTAAGGTGGCTCGACCCCACCCCGCAAAAGCCGCCATTGCGTCCCGAGGCCCCCCAACCCAGGGATCCCGCCTCCAGCAGGCAGGCAGAAATGCCATGGTCGCGGGCCAGGTGCAGAGCCGTCGATAGCCCCGTCAATCCTCCCCCCACAATGACCACCTCAGCGCTCACCTGCTCCTGCAAAGGTGCCGGATGCCGCCAGCCGGGATCTTCTATCGTGCTGTCCCAGTAGCTGCCGACCGGGCAGGCAGGATCGTAGGTGCTGGCAGGATAAAGGCCCTTTCTCATACGAGCAATGGGAAGCAATGGGAAGAACATCTTGCTGGGCAACGCCGAAGTGCTCGGTACCGCTGAGGCGACCGGTCGCAGGACAAGTGCTGAAGGGGATCCCCTTACTCCTGGGCAACGCTGTCGCAACCGGCAGCAGCGGCCTCCATATCGGCAGGGGTATTGCAGTCCAGGAAGATCTCAGGAGTGTAGAGCTCCACCTCCTGTACCCGCCTGCCCAGATCCTGCAACAACCGGCGCAGGCCCAGGGTTTCTTCTCGGAGATCCAACAGCTTTTCCCGCAAGCGCCTGTCGATCAGGGTAGGGTGCCCCCGTCGCCCTCGATGCACCGGCACAGTAGCCCAAGCGCGATGGCGCAGATGGTACTCCAGCAAGCTGTGGTAGATCCACGCCGGGCGGGGCTGATCCACCGCCGAAATGGCCAGCACCTGAAAATCGGCAGGGATCCCTTCCACCCCTACCCGAATGGAGTGGGTCTTGCCCAGCTCAGGAGCCGGATTGACCAGCACCTCTGCCCCTGCCAAGTGGGGTTGGGCTGCCGCCAGATGCTGGGATCCCAGCACCACCCAGGGTTGAAACCCCGCCTGTCGCCACTGAAAAATCTGGTAAGAGAGCAGGGTTTGCCCGTCTTTCCAGGGCAGAAAGGCTTTCGGCTCTCCCATCCGCGTGGAAAACCCAGCCGCCAAGATCAGCGCATGCAGCTTCGGCTCATTTGCCAAGGAGCTTCACCAGCAGAATGCCAAACAAATATAGAAACGTCACAGCCCCGGCCAAAAGGCTCTGGGTAAGGGGATCCGTCGAAGGGGTGAGAATGGCCCCCGCCACCACCGCGCCCAGAACCACGTAGCGCCAGCCCTTGAACATCTGCTCGGCAGTCACCAGACCCAATCCTCCCAGCAGCGCCTGCAAAATCGGCACCTGAAAGGCCAGGCCGGTGCTGAACAGCAGCAGCAGCACAAACTCAAAGTAGCGGTCGATGGACCAAGCCTGATCCACCACCCCTTCGCCGTAGCGGATGAAAAAGTTAAGCGCCGCCGGAATGAGGAGATAGTAGGCAAAGACCAAGCCGGCCACAAAGAGAAGGCTGGATCCCAGCACCACCGGCCCCAGCAGCTTGCGCTCCTTCACGCTCAGCCCCGGCAAGACGAAGCGGGCAATTTGGTAGAGCAAAAAGGGTGTGGCCAGCAATAGCCCCGAGTAGGCCGCCACCTTCACAGAAACGAAAAAATACTCCCCCGGCGCCAGTTGCAAAAAGGTAACCCCCCGAGCGGGCACCTCCAGCAGGGCGACAATGCGGTTCACCACGGCAAAGCAGGCGATGATGCAGATCGCCACCGCGATCACGCTGGCCAACAGGCGGCTGCGCAGCTCTTCCAAGTGCTCCATCAAGGTCATCTCGACCTCGTAGGGAAACTCCGGATCCCGCACCCGACCAGGCTCAGGGGCCGCCGCGGCTTGTTCCGGGGACTCGGTCTCAGAGGCAAGGGTCATGGGCCAAGGTGTAACGAGACGTTCCCCGCTATCTTAGCGCTGCCCCCTCTCCAGGGAAAAGCACTTGTCGAGCCGCTATAGGGGGATGTAGCCCTGGCCTGTTAAGGGGATCTTGGGGCCTGAGCAGAGGGGACGGGGAAGGGGAGTGGCTGCAATTTCTAGCGCTTGCCCAAGCCCAGCGCCTTTTCCACCTGCTGGGCGGCATAGGCCATGGCAAAACAGCAGATGAAGTAGATTAGGCCGATAAAAAACAGCACTTCCCGCTGGGTGCCTAGCCAGTTGGGGTTGGTGAACACCACGCGCCCCGCCTGCAGCAGGTCGATGAGGCCGACAATGAACACCAGCGACGTGTCTTTGAAGAGAGTGAGGAACTCGTTCACCAGCGCCGGAACGGCTGCCCGCAGTGCCTGGGGCAAAATCACCAGAGCCGTCACTTGAAAGGGGTTCAAGCCGAGTGCCCGTGCCGCTTCTAGCTGGCCCAGCGGGATCGACTGCAGGCCGCCCCGCACGTCCTCGGCCACGTACACGGCTGTAAACAAGATGAAGGCCACCTCCGCCCTGATGATCAGGTTGACGCTGATCCCCCCCAGAAAGAAGGGCACCAACAGCCAGGCGGCAAACAGAATGGTGGTCAGAGGCACCCCCCGCACCAGCTCGATCACCAGCGTGCAGAAGATCCGGATCACCGGCAACGCCCGATTGGCCCGGCCCAACGCCAGCAACACCCCGATGGGAAAGCCGATGATCATGGCGGCTGCCGCCAAGATCAAGGTCAGCAGCAGTCCAGACAGTTGCTCAGCCCGCACTGCCGGCCAAGGGGGGCCCAGGTCGCCCAGCAGCAGCTGCAGACAGAGGGGCAAGATCAAGGCCCAAACCCAGATGGAAGCCAGCCGCCAGGATTCCCGTCCGCGACTGAGGGCAATAGCGGCAAAAGTCGCTCCAGAGCAAACCGCCAGCCACCCCTGCGACTGGGTTCCCAAAGGCAGGAAAGCGGCCAAGCCCATAGCAGCTCCCAAGAGAATGAGGTAGTGCAGCAGCACACCGCCCCAAGCCCCCCCCGCTACCCCCAAGGTGGCCAGCACAATTCCCAACACCGCCCACACCCGCCACAGTTGGCTGCTGGGGTAGGTGCCGCTGGCAAAGATTTTCAGGTTGGCCGGGATCACTTCCCAGCGGGCTTGGGTGAACGCCCAGTTCCAGAACAGGGAAATTGCCCAGGCCAACACCAAGGCAGAGACCAAGGTGAGCAAGGTGCTCAGCCAGGAGTCGAACAGGTTGCGGCGCACCCAAGCCAGAGGACTTTGTTTCTCCCTGGGGGGGAGTACCTTTTCTTCTACAAGGGGAGAGGAGAGACTGCTGGGCATGGGTTAGCGCTCCACCAATTTGACGCGGGCATTGAGCCAGTTCATGCCGTAGGAAACCACCAGGTTGAAGGTCAGATAGGTGGCCATGAGGATGGCGAACATCTCCACCGAACGTCCCGACTGGTTGATGATGGTGCTGCTGATGTTGAACAGATCGGAGAAGCCAACGGCAATGGCCAAGCTGGAGTTTTTAATCAAGGTGAGATACTGAGTGTTCAAGGAGGGGATCATGATCCGCAGGGCCTGGGGCACAATCACCAAGCGAAAGGTTTGCAGCTCCGACAGGCCGACGGCCCGGGCCGCCTCCCACTGCCCCCGCGGCACCGCCAAAAAGGATCCCCGCACCACTTCGGCAATGTAGCAGCCGGTGTAGGTCACCAAGCCCAGCATCATGGCGGTAAACTCCGCCGAAAGCTGGATCCCACCCCGGAAGTTAAAGCGCTCCAGTACCGGGACATCCAGCCGCACCGGCGGCTCTGGGAAGAGCACCCAGCAGGCCACCGCCAGCAGCGCCACCCCCGCAGCCACCCACAGGTTCCGCTGCCGGGATCCCAGCTCGGGTCGGCAGACTAGGAGCAGCTTGCGGATCCCCCACCCAGCCGCGATTACAATGGCCAGCGCGGGAACCAGCCAGCCGCTGGGATCCAACCCGGGCAGCTTCACTCCCCGCTGGTTGATAAAGACAAGCCCGCCGATGGAGAGACTGTTGCGCACCCCCGGCAGGGTGAGGATCACCCCCTGGTACCAGAAGATCACGATCAGCAGCACCGGGACATTGCGAAAGATCTCGGTGATGACGGTAGCCAATTGGCGGGCCAGCCAGTTGCTGGAGAGGCGGGCGATCCCCAAGACAAAGCCCATCGCCGTCGCCAACACAATGCTGACCGCGGACAGCCAGAGGGTGTTCACCGCCCCCACCACCAGCGCCTTCAGGTAGCTCTCGGAGGGGTCGTAGGGGATCAGCCCCTCGGTGATCCCAAAGTTGGCGGAGTTGCCCAGAAAGCGAAAGCCCAAACTGATGCCCAGGCGGCGCAGGCTGGCGAGGAGGTTCTGAGCAAGGATCCCGAACACCAGCAGCACGGCCACGACAAAGGCCACCTGCAGCAAGAGCTTCAGGATACGCTCATCCCGCCACCAGGGGGGGCGAAGGTGGGACTGGTCGGACAGAGAAGTCATGCGGGGCAAGCAAAAATTCAGAGCACAGCAGAGAATAGGGGATCCCTGGCCGGTACTGACCAACCGGGATCCCTAGGCCCGGATTCCGAATCAGCCGATCAGCG
This sequence comes from Synechococcus sp. R6-5, assembly GCF_047461775.1. Taxonomy (NCBI): domain Bacteria; kingdom Bacillati; phylum Cyanobacteriota; class Cyanophyceae; order Synechococcales; family Synechococcaceae; genus Synechococcus; species Synechococcus sp. R6-5. The sequence goes on along the minus strand of NZ_JANSHV010000014.1, from coordinate 3,207 downwards.
GAAAGGCGGCGCGTACTGGATCCCACCTTTGGTGTAGGGCTGGTTCAAGCCCCGCGGCACGCCCAAGGGGGTCAGGTGGCGGTCGAAGATCTCGCCGTAGTTGCCCACCGCCTTGATGACATTGACCACCCAATCCGGCTTCAGGCCCAGCAGCTCTCCCAGGTTGCCTTCCTGGCCCAAGAAGCGGCGAATGTCGGGATCCTCGGACTTGAGGAACTCGTCCACATTGGCGCTGGTGATCCCCTTTTCTTCTGCATAGAAGAGGGCGTAGACCGTCCAGTTCATAATGTCGGAGAAACTCTCATCTCCGTGGGGAACCAGCGGCCCCAAGGGCTCTTTGGAAATGATCTCCGGCAAGATCACGTGGTCATCAGGAGAAGCCAAGCTGGCCCGGCGGGAGATGAGGGCGCTTTGGTCGCTGGTGATGGCATCGCAACGGCCCTCTTCGTAGGCGTTGAAAGAGGAATCGTCGCCGTCGAAGGTCACCGGGGTAAAAGGAATGCCACGGGCGCGGAAGGTATCCGCCAAGTTCAGCTCGGTGGTGGTGCCGGCAATCACACAGATGGTGGCCCCCTTCAGATCTTCCAATTTCTCCACCCCCAGCGACTTCTTCACCATAAATCCTTGGCCGTCGTAGTAGGTGGTGGGGCCGAAGGTGACCGCCCACTCCCGATCCCGGGTGAGGGTCCAGGTGGTGTTGCGGCTAATCATATCGACCTCGCCCGACTGAATCGCAGACTGGCGATTGGCCGCCGTCAGGTAGACGTATCGAACCTTGTCCGGATCTCCAAAGAGAGCGGCAGCTACCGCCCGGCAGATGTCGATATCAAAACCCACATACTCGCCTTGGTCATCCAGGTTGCCGAATCCGGGCAGTTGGTTGTTTACCCCACAGATCAACTCGCCCCGAGCCTTGATGCGGTCGGTGAGCGGCCCCAGCTGCGCCCAAGCGGGAAGGGACTGCAGGCCCATAGACAACGCCAGTGCCCCGGCCAAGGGAGCCAATCCGTTCAAATGCTTTATCCAGTTCATAAAATTACCCCATGTCAATCCTCAAGATCTTCGTCGTCAACAGTCGTTCATACACGGCACTTCAACCGAGATACCGTGCCATTGGGTTACACTCCTGCCACACCCCACACCCCATAGAATGGTTTGCCATAGGCGCCTACGATTTTCTCAAAGCCTTACATGTCAGGGCGTATGGAAATGTTGCAGAGGCTACGGTTGTGGCTCGGCCAGTTCTGCCATGGTACCCATGCCTGCTTTGGTGAAACTTAGGGAGTCACCCACCCATGCAAGGATCCCCGCACATAAGGTCTTCACTCTCTCCGCAAAGTGCAGCCAGCGCTGACATTATCCAATGCGAAGATGTTCACAAATGGTACGGCGATTTCCACGTCCTCAAGGGCATTACCACCCGCATCCGCCGCGGAGAGGTGGTGGTGGTCTGTGGGCCTTCAGGTTCGGGCAAGTCAACGTTTATTCGCACGTTGAACCGCTTAGAAGAACACCAGAGAGGGCGCATTGTGGTAGATGGCATTGAGCTGACCAGCGACCTGCGCAACATCGATGCCATTCGCCGCGAGGTGGGCATGGTTTTTCAACAGTTCAACCTGTTTCCCCATCTCACGGTTTTGCAAAATGTAACCCTTGGCCCAATCCACGTGAAAAAGATGAAAAAAAGTGAGGCGATAGAGCGGGCTATGGAACTGCTAAGCCGCGTGGGGATCGCCGAGCAAGCAGAAAAATACCCGGGGCAACTTTCGGGGGGGCAGCAGCAGCGGGTGGCGATTGCCCGCGCCTTGGCCATGAATCCGGCGGTCATGCTCTTCGATGAGCCCACCTCGGCCTTGGATCCAGAGATGATCAAGGAGGTGCTGGACGTGATGCGGGAGTTGGCCCGCTCGGGGATGACCATGGTGTGTGTAACCCACGAGATGGGCTTTGCCCGCGAGGTGGCGGATCGGATTATCTTCTTCGACCGCGGCAAGATCGTGGAGGAAAACACCCCCCAAGAGTTTTTCAGCAATCCGAAAGAAGAGCGCTCCCGCCTGTTTTTATCCCAGATCCTTTCCCACTAGCGAGTCCTTCAGAAGGGGGTGAGGCGTGCCAGAAAAGCCCCCTCCGGCTCTTGATAGACAATCTGCCCCTGCCAGCCGTTGGCGTGGGCACACTGCAGCAGGGTTTCCGGATCTACAAATAGCCAGGGAAAGGGATCCCCCCGCTGGCCGTTGTACTCGGCTACAAAGTTCACTACCTTGGCTTTTGCCTCGCTCCCTTCCTGCCAATCTTCTGAGCCACCTGCTTCGAGGTGGGCAGGAGCGGCCAGCTTGCCAGAGGGATCTTCCAAGTTTTCTAAACGCCCTCCCTCTTCTGCCGGCAGATTCCGCAGATCTGCGAGGTCGCTGGCATCGCTCAAATCGGTGGAATCCAGGAGCAACTGGCCAGTGGGCTGAACCCAGTGGCGAGCCAGGCGCAAAAAACGCTCCAAGCCCGACAGGGATCCCGCCAAGCCGACGCCGTTCATCAGCAGGAGTAGGGTATCGAAGGGCTCTCCTGGCCCCGCCCAGTGGAAAAGATCGGCGGCAATGCGGCAGCGCACCCCCCGCTCTGCCATGATCTGCAACGCCACCGGGGAGCGGTCCAAGGCAGCCACGGCCAATCCTTCCTCCTGCAGCAGCAGGCTGTGGCGGCCCGTGCCGGCGCCGATGTCCAGCACCCGACCGCGGCATAGATCCAAAGCCATGGCCTCCACCTCCGGCAGCTCCTGGGTGAAGAACACCTCTGGGGAGACCACCTGGGGCTCTTCCGCCAACGGGATCCCCTCCAGGCCGTAGGCATGCAAGAGCAAGGATCCCTTGGCCTCTCCTCGGTGCCAGTCCCATAGGGCTTGCTCTAAGGGATCCTGAAGTGGGTAATTCTCGACAGCCTTTATCATGGAAGGGGAAAGCTAAACCATTGACTCGATGGCCATCGTCGCCTTTCTTTACGGTGCCGCTATCGTCCTTTTGCTGATTGCAGCAGTGGTTTGGGCAACATCTCGGCAGTTCAATGTGGAGACCGAGACGCAGATCGGCACCTCGCTAGAAGAGCCCTCCGAGACCTCATCCGTTCCCATTTCCATTGTGGAGCAGCTAGAGCGCCAATACCGCAACAGCCCTTCCTACCGTCCCGATCCGTGACATACTCCCGCACTCATGCTGA